>JABSOM010000016.1 GCA_013215945.1 Campylobacteraceae bacterium | reverse complement strand
GTCAAGCTCTTCATCGCTGATAATACTGCAGGGTCCCCTTGTCGGAAACGTAGGCCGTTGCCAGATTTAAGTATTTTTATAAAGCTTATATAAATTTCAACTTTAGTTGTTTTTTATATAAGCTTTTTTTTTGCCTTTTTTTTATTACTTTATATTAATAAATAGGATTTTATACCTACTATCTTCAATGTTTATCTTATTACCTAGTTCCTCTAGTCTTTATTATCTATTTTTAGTATATTATTAATATTATAGAGGTAGATATATTTTCTTCTATCATTAAAAACCTTATTGATACTATAAAATAGTAATTTTAATAAAGCTTATCAACTTAGTATTAAGTAAAATAAGATAAGATATAGAAATATTTTACAAGGTTATGAATGTTAGAAAAAATACTAAATTATTGTTTTGCTAAATCTAAACAACCCGTACTTTTTAAAGACTTATTGGTTGCTAACTCTCGTTTTAATGAGGGTTTACAAGTTGATAATATTAAATTAGGCTACAGATTAAAAATTGGACGTGCTTATATTGTATATCTCTTATATGCTACCTTAGTCGTTCTTCCTATGGCATTAATAGCACATACTACTTTTGCTAATTTGGATTCTCATGCTTCTATTTTAGCTTCAATTGTATTTACAGCAACTGTTTTTATATTGTTTAATTTTTTTAAGGTATGGTTGAAAGATAGAATGGCAAGTAAAGTCATAGAAGAATCTTGGATGATTCATTTTCCATTTTTTGAATATAAAGAATACAAATACAAAGTAGAAGAAATTTTTCAAAAAGCCATGAAAGAAGAAGTAGTAAAAAAAGATTTACAACGATATGTATTGGATAGTTTAGTAGAAGATTAAAAGTAAAACTGTTTTTAGTAAAACTTAAGTTTTCTGCATTTCAAAATTTTTTTAATCATGAAGAGCTCTTGCTTCTTTATTTCTTGTTTTTTTTAACTCCATATCTATATATTTTGCATTTATATCCTTCAAAGACATAAAAGCAAGGGTTTGTTTCTTTTTTATGGGTTTTATTTCATAAATAAAAAAACCAGCTTCGTACAAAGATAAACGTATAGGAGTTGCAACAGAGTAGGTAGTTAAAACACTGTTTTTATTACACAGTTTATAAATATCTTTAAAATATTCTACTGTCCATAACTCAGAATTGACCTCAGATGAAAATGCATCTTGATATATTATGTCAATATTATCTAAAGTCTTTATATAAGCTCTAGCATCACCAATATGCAGATTGATGCAAATAGTATCATCTTTATAAAATTTATGTCTTGATAGGGCTGTAATGATATGCTGTATTTGATTGAATTGATCGGGAAAGTCAAAGTTCTCTAGAGATTTAATTAAAGCTTCATCAAATTCAGGGCTATAAAACTCTACACTTATATTTAATTTTTGCTCTTGTATGTAAAGAATGGTACAAAAAGTGTTATAACCTAAACCAAAACAAATATCCAATATTCGCAAATGTTTTTTATTTTTATGAAAATCAAAAGCAGGAATAACATGTTTACTTAGGGCTTCTTGTATTGCACCTGTTTTTATATCGTGGAAGTTTTGTTTATATTTGTTGGAGTATAAAGTATTGGAACCATCAAGTGTTTTAATTAAATTTTTCATTTAAAAGAAAAGGGATTAAATAAAATTTAATCCCATTTAAACTAGATTCCTAAATCTTTCATTTTTGTTTCTGTTAAAAACAGGTCTTTATTAGACATTACACCAATATCATGAGCTAAGATATCTTTTGCAATTTCTTTAGCTTCAGGCAGTGAATGCATTTCACAGGTACCACATTGGTATAAGTTTAGTTCTGGAATATCGTCTTGAGATTTTACATCTAAAACATCTTGCATAGCATTTTTCCAAGCCTTACCAACTGTTACTTCATCAGGTGCTCCTAATAAACTCATGTAAAAACCAGTTCTACATCCCATAGGAGAAACATCAATAATTTCAACTGTCTTAGAATTTAAATGTGTTCTAATAAAACCTGCAAATAAGTGCTCCAGTGTATGAATTCCTCTTTCACTTAACATTTTTTCATTGGGAACACAAAAACGTAAATCAAATACTGTAATAGTATCTCCTGAGGGTGATTTCATAGTTTTTGCTACTCTAACTGCTGGAGCTGGCATAATTGTATGATCTACTCTAAATGAATCTAATAATGGCATGGTATATCCTTAAACATAATTTGTTAAGAGAATATTAGCTAAATATTGATGAAAAAAGCTTTAGTTAGTATTTAAAATCTTCATAGTTAATAATATCTCTAAAATGTTTATTTTCTTCATCATAATACTCAATTTTTGCACCTTCTAAGTGTATATACCAAGCATGCAGTTTAATACTCTTATTTAATAATTTTTCTTTTATAGCCGGATAAGTATGCAAGTTTTCAACCTGGCATAAAACAGAATTTTTCTCCATGGCTCTTTCTTTTTCTTCTTTGTTTTCATAGGTTTTTTTCAAGGTAATCTCTTTTGCTTTAAGACCCAGCTTTAACCATTTTTTTATATTAATAAAGTGTTGATGATTTGGAATTTCTTCAAAAAGGCTTTTGCAAGCGCCACAATGTGAGTGCCCACATACAATAATATGTTTGACATTTAAAACAGATACAGCGTATTCAATAGCACTTGCTGTTCCATGAAAACTCGCATCATCATTAAAAGGCGGAACAAAATTTCCAATATTTCTTAAGACAAATAAATCCCCTGGTTTTGAACCCAACATTAAATCAGGTGTGATTCTACTGTCACAACAAGAAATGAATAAAACTTCTGGTTTTTGTCCATATTTAATTAAATCCGTAATTTCATCTTCATAATCAACATAGTGGTATTTTTTAAAAAGTTCGTTTCCTCGAACAAGGTTTTTAATAATATTCATAGAAAAATTTTAATATAAAAAAATGTATAAAAAATAAAATCTCTTCTTATTACACTTTTATTTTAAACAAAGCACCTTTATTGGTGTTTTCAGCTGTTATACTTCCATTCATTTTATTTTCAATAATTAATTGTGTCATGTATAAACCAATACCTGTTCCATATTCAAATTTGGTTGTGAAATAGGGATCAAATATTTTTTTAATAATACTTTCATCAATACCACCTGCATTGTCTTCTATGCATAAAACATTTTTATTTTCTAGGTAAATTTTGATGATAGGATCTTTTATCTTTTTTTCAATTAGGATATCTTTTGCATTTGAAATAATATTAAGAATTGCTTGTGAATATTCATTTCTGTAAGCATATAATTCTATATCATCACATAAGTTTATTTGCAATGAAATATGGTGATAATCAAGAGTTGATTGAATGATTTTTGCCGTATCTCTCATGGAATCCTTTAAAGAAAAAAGTTCTTTTTTTGCATTTGGATTAAAAAAGTTTCTAAAATCATCAATTGTTTTTGACATATATTCAATTAAATCATTGGCTTCATTTACTCTGTTCTGTAGATATTCTTTATTTAATTCTTTGTACATATAAGCAGATTCAATATCTACAAATAAACCAGATACTTGTGATAGAGGCTGTCTCCATTGGTGGGCAATATTTCCAATCATTTCACCCATAGCAGCCATTTTAGATTTTTGAATTAATAATTTTTCTTGTTTTTCTTTCTCCACTTTTAATAAGGTTCGTTCAGTAATATCCCTTAAGGATGCAAAAAGTAATTGCTGTTTTTCATTTGTATAAATAACTGCATCCAATTCTATGGTTTTGATTTGGTGATTTTTTATTTTCATTTTTACTGTTTTACGTATGGATTTTGTTTTTAATAAAGCTTGTAATTCAAGTTCAAAAAAGAGTTCAAAAAAGTCTTTTTTCAAAATCTCTTTTTCAGTAAAAGAAGATACTTTTAAAGCCGTTTTATTAAAGTTGATAATTTTTGCACTTTTTGTACTCAGTTCTGAAATTAAAAAAGCGTCATTACTGTGATTAAATAAAAGATGGTATTTTTCTTCATTTAAAATGACATTCTTTTTATAGTTTTCAAATATTAAGGTAATCTTTTTGGTAAATAAGAAAGAAAATACGAAAAAAATCAAAGTAATAATAGTAATAACAACAATCAAAGAAATGATTTTCTCATACATTTCTTCTTCTGCAGCCATTCTTTCTTTTTTTGATATTTTTTGAATATGAGATAAATCAACACCAGCAGATATAAAAAAACGCAAATGAGAAATAAATGTTCCGTAAAGTAAGCGTTCATTATCTTGATAAAAAATATAATCATTGCCTTTATAATTGGTATTGATTAATAAGTCATTCATTGCTTTTTTATCTATTAATGAGCTGAGAATATTTTTTTCTATTAATAAAGTACTTTCTTCTTTTATATTATTTAGAGAATTAATGTAATATAAAAAAACAAATTCTTCTTTATTATAGGAAAGGTTAGATATTTTTTTTAAAATAGTTTTTTTCAGTTTTTCATTACTTTTGTCAACAAAACTTCCCGAACCAATAATTATGCCTAATTCTTTTAAATGAGTGGAATAAGTAATCTTTTTAGAAGTAAGGGTCGAGTTTGGTTTATACCAGGTGTATTCAACATAATTTTGTTTATTTTGTTCTGCATGAATTATTTTTTTTATAAACTCTGAACCATTTATATCTTTTGAGCTGAAATAGTTTTTATTTTCATCTTTTTTATTTTCACTGTTTAATATTAGGTCACCTTGCATATTAAGTATAAAATAATTGATATCATTGGATTTTTGTGACATTTGATTAAGAGAGGATTTAATAAATAATATTTGTTCTTTTTTACTTAAATATTGTGTTTTGTTGTACAAAGAATGGGCTAAATTATAAGCAACAATTGCCTGATTTTTGATACGCTCTTTTTTATTATTTAAAATAGAAAGTTCTTCAAAGGTTATATCATTCTTAAGATTTTCTACGCTTGTTTTGATATAAAACTTTTCACGTTCAATTAACGTACTTTCAAAACTATTAATACGGGTTTTAAAATTGTCGTATTGTGTTTTAATTAGGACAAAACCTATAATAGTAGCAACAGTTAAAATAATGATAGTAGAAGAAAGCAGGGTAATTTTTTTTATTCCCTGTTCTGTGTTTAATTTATAGTTTTTTCTCAAGATTTAATTTATATCCCATATTTGAAATGTTTTTGATACAGTTAAAGGGTATTTTCTTTCTTAAAAACCCAATAGTTGTACGCAAAGAGTTTAAACTCATGTATTCATTTTCCCAAACTTTTTGTTCGATCTCTTCATAGGAGACTATTCTATTTTTATTTAAAACCAAGAGTTTTAAAAATAGTAATTCTTTTTTATTTAAATCTAAGGCTTTATTATGATTATAAAATAATGAAGTATTGTTATCAAAATAAAAATTTTCATCTAACGTGATTTTAAAATCAAGTTCAAGTTCTAAAGCATTCACTGCTTTTGTTAAAGCAGGGAGTAAATTTCTATTGGTTAAAGGTTTGATAATATATTTTTCTAAATTGAGTTCAATGGCAGCCATTAGATAAGATTTATCTGAAAATGCAGTAGATACAATGATTTTTGTATTCTGGTCTTTTTCTCGTATTTTTTTACTTAAAGTGATGCCATCCATTTTTGGCATATTAATATCGGTAAGAATAATATCTGGGTGGTATTTTTTATAAAGAGCATAACCTTCTTCCCCATCACTTGCAAGAAAAAGTTCATTAAACATACGATTTAAAAAACGGGCATTAATAGTTCTTACGCCTTCATCATCTTCAACGTATAAAATAGTGTATTTTTTAAATTTGTCCATGAGATAAAACCCTTAAAAAGGAAAGCAATTAAGCTTTACCTTTTTTAAGTTTACCATAAACTTCACCTAAGAGTGGCATTAATAGTAATATAATGGTAATAATTAAAATCGTAAATGTAATTGGTCTTTCCCAAAGAAAAGCCAAAGAACCATCATGAATAGTTAATGCTCGTCTTAAGTTATCTTCCATCATTCCACCTAAAATAAATCCTAAAATCATAGGAGCCATTGGAAAATCAATAATTCTAATGAATAAAGCAACTACTGCAAACATTGTCATCATGTAAATATCAAAAGTATTAAAAGTTACTAAATATACTCCAATTAAAGAAAAGAAGATAATTAGTGGCAATAATAATTTTTTTGGCAAGGTTAATAATCTTGCAATATAGGGAATTAATGGTAAATTAAGAACCAGTAATACAACATTTCCAATATACATAGAAATAATAACAGACCAGAATAATTCTGGATTATCTACATACATAGTAGGTCCTGGTTGAATTCCATAAGAAATTAAAGCACCTAAAATAATAGCAGTTGTACCTGATCCTGGAATTCCAAGTGTTAATAAAGGAACAAAAGAACCAGAACAAGCGGCATTATTTGCAGCTTCAGGAGCTGCAAGTCCTCTAAGACTCCCTTTTCCAAATTTAAGTTTTTCTTTTGCACTTGCAAAAGAACGCTCCATTCCATAAGCTAAAAAGGATGCAATAGTTGCTCCTGCTCCTGGAAGAACACCTACAAAGAAACCAAGTACTGAAGATCTAGCTACCGTTGGCGCCATTTCTCTTACTTCTGCTCTTGTGATTTTTAAAGAACCAATAGAAGCATTTAAATCATCAATTTCTTTTTGTGTTTGTTCTTTATTGTCCAAAATATTCATCATTGCTTCACTTAATGCAAAGGCCGCCATTGCAAGAAGTAAAAATGAAATTCCATCAATTAAATCTAAGCGCCCAAAAGTAAATCTTGGTAATCCAGAATCTGAATCTGTTCCTACAGTTGCAAGCATAAGACCAAAAATAGTCATAATTGCAGCTTTTAGGAATTTTCCTTTTCCTGCAAATGCTGCCACTGCAGTAAGTCCAAGAACCATAAGTGCAAAATAATCTGAAGATTGAAAAGACAAAGATACTTTTGCTAATGCAGGTGCTGCAATTAATAAAAATACTGCTGCTATTGTTCCACCTGTAAAAGATGAGTATGCGGCAATGGCAAGTGCTTTTCCTGCATGACCAGACTTAGCCAAAGGATAACCATCAAAAGAGGAGGCGACCGTACCTGCGACCCCTGGGGCATTGATTAAAATCGAAGAAGTAGACCCTCCAAAAATAGCACCATAATAAACACCTGCTATTAAAATTAAACCAGATGATGGTTCCATTCCATAAGTAATTGGTATCATTAGTGCAATCGCAGAAATAGGCCCAAGTCCTGGCAACATTCCAATGAATGTACCTGCTAAACAACCAATAACTACCATCATTATGTTGTAACTAGAAAGAGCTGTAGAAACTCCTTGTAAAATTCCTTCCATCATGATTCTTCTCCTCTAAAGTATTCAACAATTAATCCTGGATCTATATATACGCCTAATACATTATTAAGCAGTAAATAAAATCCTACGGAAACTCCAACGGATATTAATAGTATTCTTTTTATATTTTTCTCTTTTAAAAGTACAAAACCAATTATTAAGAATATAATAGTTGATATAATAAAACCTAAACTTCTAATTGTAAATCCGTAAAATAACATTGCTGCAACAAAATAGCTTGTTGTTTTAAAATCCAACGTTTTTAAATATGCTGCTGTTATATATTCACCGTCTTTATCTGTAAAAGAGAATATAAGTATCAATAATGAGATTATAATTCCAGATATTCCAATATAATATGGAAAAGTGGAAGCACTCATTACTTCAAAATGGCTTCCTGGCATTTTTTTTATGTTAAATACGTTTAAAAAATAAAAACATGAAAATGCTAAAAAGAATATCGATCCTATGGTATTTTTGTTCATAATTTTCCTTTATATAAATAGAAGGGCAAGCCCTCTATTTTATAAAAATCCCATTTCAGTCATAAGTGAACCAATCACTTTTTCTTGACTTTCTAAGAAACTTTTAAATTCACTAGTTGGTTTATATAAATTTGCCCAACCATTTCTTTTTCTAACTACTTCCCATTCAGGAGTGTCATACATTTTCTTTAAAACAGCAGCCATTGCATCAACTTTAGCTTGTGGTAAATTAGGAGCTGCAAAGAAACCTCTCCAGTTTGCAAAATATGCATCTACACCCATGCTTTTAAATGATGGAATTCCTTCGATTGATGTATCAGCAGTAACACCAATAATTTTTAATTGACCCTTCATATGTTTGTCTAAAACTTCACCAAGACCAGTTGAAAGAACATCTACTTCACCAGTTAATAAACCAGCCATTGCTTTTCCACCTGCATCATAAGGTACATATCTTACAGATGTTGGATTTCCACCAGCTGCTTTAAATATTTGTGCTGCAACTAAATGATCCATAGAACCTCTTGAAGATCCACCAGCTATTTTAACTGTTCGTGGGTTTTTTTCAAATGCTGCTTTAACATCTGCCCATGTTTGGTATTTAGAATCTTTTCTAACAACTAAAACACCATAATCAGCAATAACAGAACCAACCAAGGTTAAATCTCTAAACGATTGAGGAAATACACCTTGTAGAGACCTAATTACAATAGGAGTTGAATTAACCATTAAAGTATTTTTTTGTTTTTTTGCAGTTTCAATGATATAAGCAATAGCTTTACCACCACCACCACCACTCATGTTTTCAAAAGAAGTTTGATTAACTAAACCTGATTTCTTTAATGCTTCACCAACACCTCTAGCAGTTCCATCCCAACCACCACCAGCTCCACCAGGAATTAAGAAGTGAATCTTCTCAACATCTGCTGCAACACCACTAGTAGCCATACCAGTAACTAATAGTCCAGCCAGTGCTAAACTTTTAACCGTTTTCGTAAAAATTTGTTTCATAGTAATCCTTTAATTAATTCTATATCTTAAAAGTATAAAGCAATAAAATGTAAAAAAAATAAAATCCTTAAATTTTTATACATTTTATTGTTTTAGGACCATGAAAAAAGTAATTATAATGCAGGGATAATAAGTAATGAGGGAATAAAATTAAATTATTTTATAAAAAGAAAGAGTTTTAAATAGTTTATATAAATGTATGAAAAATTTGACATAAAAAAAGGGGAGCAATAAATGCTCCCCTTTTTTGAAAATAGAATAAAATTTGTTCGATTATCTTTTTGAGAACTGAACAGACTTTCTTGCTTTTTTTCTACCGTATTTTTTTCTTTCAACTGATCTAGCATCTCTTGTTAATAAACCAAATGGTTTAACAAGAACTCTAAATTGCTCATCATAAGCAACTAAAGCTTTAGAAATACCATGTCTAACAGCATCAGCTTGAGCAGAGTAACCTCCACCTAAAGTTTTGATTACTAAATTAACAGAAGTTTCTTGTTTAGTTACTTCTAAAGGTTGCATAACTCTTTTTTTGATAGCTTCGTGACCACCTAACCATACGTCTAAAGACAGGCCATTTACAGTGATTTCACCTTTTCCTGCTTCTAACCATACTTTAGCTATTGCAGATTTTCTTTTACCAGTTGCATAAATTTTTGCCATAATTAAGATCCTTTAATTTGCGCAGTATGAGGGTGCTCTGCATCTGCATATACTTTTAATTTCTTGATCATAACTTTACCAAGTTTTGTTTTAGGTAACATCCCTCTAGTTGCTAATCTGAATAATTTTTCTGGATTGCTAACTAACATTTCAGACATTTTATGAGTTTTTGTACTACCAAAATACCCTGAGTGTGTGAAATATTCTTTTTGCTCCATTTTTTTACCAGTAAATCTAGCTTTAGAAGCATTGATAATTACAACATAATCACCACAATCAACGTGTGGTGTAAAGTTAACTTTATCTTTACCTCTTAAAATAGTCGCAACTTCAGTAATAATTCTACCAAATACTTTGTCAGTAGCATCAATTACGTGCCATGCTCTTTGAATTTCATTAGCTTTCGCCATTTGAGTAAATTTCATTTATTATCTCCGATTCGATTAATGAGGTGGCATAATAAACTATTTACACTTAAGTATTGCTTAAATTAAGTAAGATTTAATTTTATTTCTTGAATTTAATTATAAACCTAGATCCAAGACTAAGTACACTTTGAATTTCAAGAGAAAAACCATGTATTTTAATAATACTATTAACAATAAAAAGTCCTAAACCAAGAGAGTTATTCCATGTATTATGGGAAACTCTGTAAAATTTAGAGGTTATTAGTTTTAATTCTTTTTCCCCAATACCAATTCCAAAGTCCTCTACAATTATTTCATCTTCACTTAAATAAATATTGATTTTCTCTTCTGAATATTTAAGTGCGTTTTCTAAAAGGTTAGATAAGACAATATTAAACATAGTTTCATCTACTTCAATATCTAGCTTACCTTCTATGATATTGATCTCTCTGTGCTTATATTTGGCTTCTAAATCACTAATGATTTCTTCGCAAAGTTTATTAATAGATATTTTTTTTACCTGAAGTTTTTGTTTGCCTTCATCCAGTTTAAGGGACAAACGAATAGTATCTATAATCGAAGTCATTTTATTGGCATTGGCATTAATTTTATGTAAAAATTTTTCTTTTATTTCATGGGGCAAATCTCTGTCATTTAAAATGGTTTCTGTGTATCCAGAAATAATAGCAATAGGATTTTTAAATTCATGAGAGATAGCTGAAATAATTTCGTCTTTTTGCCTGTTTGCTAATTTTAGTTTTGCGGTTTGTTTTGCTTTTTGTTTGTCTCTTTTTGAAAGTTTATTAGACATAATATTTAAATATCTAGTAATTCTGTGAAACTCAACCGTATAAGATGATTCTATTTTATATTTATTTTTTTTATTGGATAAATCAATTAAAAAAGTTAGAATATTATTTGTTTCTTCTTTAATCTTATTTGAAATTCTGTAAGCAACAAAAAAAGCACCAATTAAAAATAGAAATACTATAGAGAATATTTGAAGAGCCAAAGAAACAAAGTTATCGCTGATTTGTTCAATATCATCTGCCATTCGTATATAAAGTGTTTCTCCGTGAAGGTTGATTTTTTTTGCAACATAAAGAAGCTCTTTATTTAGAGTATTGGAAAAACGTATTTTACTTCCTATTCCTAACTTTTTGGCCCTAACTATTTCATATCGTTTTGCATGATTTTCCATAAGTTTTTTGTCTTCATCACTTTCGGCTAATACAATTCCGTTTTTATCAATAATTGTGATTCTTAAGTTTGTAGCTTTTTTAAGGTTCTGTACTTGTAAGTCTAAGCTGTGAGTATTTACTAATAATGCAGAAAAAGTATCAATATTTTGACTTAAATTGTATTTAATTTGTTCAATATAAATTGATTTGGACCAATAATAGGTTGTTACTGAAATGGCCAATAACAAAAAAAGAAATAACATAGAAAAAGTACGTAAAAAAAGTTGATGAATTTTAATCAAAATATATATCCTTCTCCTCTAACAGATTTGATGTAATCTTTTGTTCCTTGCGGGTCTATTTTTGTTTTTAAACGGTTTAAAGCAACATTTACTGTTTTTAGTTTTTTATCATAAGAATCTTTCCATACACTTTCAAGTAAATACTCTCTTGATAATAAAATATCTTTGTTTTTAAAAAATTCCAGTAATAAATCATGTTCTAATTGGGTTAAATCTATTTCTTCGTTCTCAATGAAAAATCTTTTTTTCTGAGATTTGTAAACAATGTCTTTTATTTTTAATACATCAATTTTTTTATTACTTCTTTTTAGTACAGCTTTAATTCTTGCATTTAATTCTTTAATTTTAAAAGGTTTGGTAATATAATCGTCTGCATAATGTTCAAAACCTTCAAGAATATCTTCATCTTTGTCTTTTGCGGTCAAATAAATAACGGGGTAGTTATATCCCTTATCTCTAATATCTGCAATAAAGGTTGTTCCATCAATTCCAGGTAAATTCCTATCCATTAAGATGAGATGAATGGTTTCTTCTTCAATAACTTCATAGAGTTGTTTGTTTACATTTAAAAAACCAATAGTTTCATAATTTTCTTTTTGTAAGGTATATTCCAGAAGTTCTAAAATATCTTCTTCATCTTCAACAATTAATATTAAACTTTTGTCCATTAAAGACCTTTCAAATGCTTTTATTTATTTTATTATCTTTTACTTTAAAGAGAATTATTAATTCAATATTATGAGGTTAATTTGTGAATTTACTTGGATGTTAATATTCTAAATTTTTTTAGAATATTAACGAAGTAACTTATGAGTTAAGTTCCCCACCTAAGTTTGCGAATAAAAGTAGATTTGCAATACTAGAAGCTCTGTCAGCAATTTTTTCTAAACGTCTAAAAGAAGATAAAAGATCAAAATAATCTTTTGAAAGTTCTAAATGTTTAGAAATAAGTTTTAAAATATTTTTTTCGATCATTGAATATAAATCGTCTGTTTTACTTTCTTCTACTAACACTCTGTTGTAGTTTTCTTCAATAGTTTGTATATCATTATTTTCAATCATTGAAATAGTAATTGCTAATGCTTGTGTTGATGCTTTTAAAAGTGGAATTACATATTCCAAAATAGCAGCAGTATTAATATCTTCACTGTAAGAACGTCTAAATCCTTTAATAAAAGTTTTAGTATTAGAACCTGCTCGTATTAATTCATTAGTGATTTTTAAATAAGCAACCATTTGTCTTAAATCTCTTGCTTCGGGAGAATATAAAGCAAGAGTTGTTACAATTAGATTATCAATTTCATTGGATTTAATGGTAAGTTTTTTTGAGGGAACAGTAATCTCATTTAATGCTTCAATATTATTGTTTTTTAAAGCATCTAAGGCTTTTTTATTTGAATCCAATACCAATCTACCTAATTCACATATCGCTTCTGTTATTGTTTCTACTTTTTGTTCATATGTTTTTAACATTATCCAAACCTTCCTGTAATATAATCTTCAGTTTTTTTAAGTTTAGGATTGATAAATACGTTTTCTGTTTCATCATATTCTATTAACTCACCTAAGTGGAAAAACGCTGTATAATCTGCAACTCGTGCAGCTTGTTGCATATTATGCGTTACTGTAATAATGGTATATTTCTGTTTTAATTCAAGCATTAATGCTTCAATTTTTTCAGTTGAAATAGGATCAAGTGCAGATGTTGGTTCATCCATTAAAATAACTTCTGGTTGAATAGCAATAGTTCTTGCAATACACAGTCGTTGTTGTTGACCCCCTGATAAAGAAGTTCCTGGATGATTTAATTTATCTTTTACTTCATTCCATAAACCTGAATCTCTTAGGGATTTTTCAACCAATTCATCACAAGCACTTCCTTTTTTTACAATAGAATGTTTTAAAGCTGCATAAGCAACATTATCATAAATTGATTTTGGGAAAGGATTGGGTTGTTGAAATACCATTCCAATTTTTTTTCTTACACTTACTTCATCAATATCTTTATCGTAAATATTCTTTTTATCAATGATTACTTCCCCTTTAATCTTAACAGCAGAGATTAAATCATTCATTCTGTTTAAACATCTAAGAAATGTGGATTTGCCACAACCAGATGGTCCAATTAATGCAGTAATTTTGTGTTCATAAATATCAATATTAATATCATCTAATGCTTGATTGTCTCCGTACCAAAGGTTTAACTTATTTACATTTACTTTTGTTATTAAGTTTTTATTTGATTCATCTTTTGATTTGTTCTTCGTTTTTTCGATTATTTCTTGATTCATTCTTTTTCCTTCTTTCTAGGGGCTCTTTTTTTTGTCTTTCTAATCTAATTAAGTTAATCATTTTTCGTATTTTAGTGAGGGCAATCATCTTACGTTTGCCTTCACCGGTGTTCGTACCTCACACAACGGCTACGGTTCCGAATTTAACGCTTACCTTCGTTGGTGTTCGTACCTCACACAACAACTACGGTTCCGAATCTAAAAGAGTGAAGCAGTTCACTCTTTTTTAACGATTCTCACCATTTAACTTCATACTTTTTTCTTAAATAAATAGCAATACCATTTAATGAAATAAGTAAGGTTAATAAAACCATGATTCCTGCGGCTGTTTTTTCTATATACATTCGCTCAGGCATTCCTGCCCACGTAAATAATTGTGCTGGCATAACGGTTGCTGCTTCTACAAAAGAACTTGGAGAATCAGGAATAAATGCAATCATTCCAATAATAATCAAAGGCGCAGTTTCACCCATTGCTTGGGCAAGACCAATAATTGAACCGGTTAAAATACCAGGAAAAGCCAAAGGTAAAACATGATCTTTGGTAACTTGTATTTTTGTTAAGCCAAGAGCAAATCCTGCTTGTCTAATTGAATCTGGTACTGAACGTAACGCTGCTCGTGAACTTACTATGATAATAGGCAAAGTCATAAGTGCCAGCGTTAATCCTCCAACCAAAGGTGAGCTTCTTGGCATTCCAAATAAGGATATGAAAATAGCTAAACCTAAGAGACCAAATAAAATGGATGGAATAGCAGCCAGATTGTTAATATTAATTTCAATAATTCTAGTAAATTTATTATCACTAGCAAATTCTTCTAAATAAATTGCTGTCATAACTCCAATAGGAAATGCAAATGCCATAGTTATTAAAAGGGTTAAAATAGAACCAATAAATGCGGATTTAATACCTGCATACTCAGGAATTTTTGAATCCCCATTTGAAAAAAAGATAGTGGTAAAACTAAGTCTTAAAAAATTGTACTTTGTTAATTCTTTTACAGTTTCTAAATCTTTTTTCTTTAGTTTTGAATAATGACCTTTTAAATATTGATCAACTTGATCATCTGCTAATACCCATTGAAGTGAGCTTGTATTCATTAAACTTGGATTTTCTCTAACCTGTCTAGGGATATTTCTTAACCACGCTCTGGATATTAATCTTCTGTATTTTTTTTCAACAGCTAAACGTGTATTATTAAGTGATTTTTCATTATAAGTAATTTCTATATTGAGATAGGCTTGTTTAAATGCAGGCATACCTTTTCCAACAATATCACTTAAAAAGAAAACCAAGAATAAAACAGAGAAAACCAAAGAGGTTAAAGTAAAAGCTTTAAACCTTGCTGCTTTTTTATGTCTTTTTTTCAATGTTTCATCGTAGAACGGGTTATTGTTACTTCTTTTGTTTTTATTTAAAATCATAATGTATTCACTTTATATTTTTCTTTGAATTTTCTAATTAGGTTTAATGAAATAATGTTAAGTAATAAAGTTACAAAAAATAAAATTAATCCCAAACCAAAAGCACTTAATGTTTCAGGTGAGTTAAACGCCTGATCTCCAACCAGTGAATCTACAATTCTTACTGTTACAGTAGTCATATCATCTAGAGGGTTCCATGATAAGTTTGGACGTAAACCTGCTGCCATAACAACAATCATTGTTTCCCCTAAGGCTTTAGATAATCCTAATAAAGAGGCTGAAATAATACCTGGCATTGCAGAAGGAATTACAATGTCTCTAATCGTTTCTGCTTGGGTTAATCCCAAAGCAAGAGCTGCTTTGCGCTGTGAATCGGGAACGGCTCTAATAACATCATCACTAAGAGATGAAATAACAGGAATAATCATAATCCCCATTACTATTCCACAGGCAAGAGCTGAATTAAAGGTGGCTTCAAGACCAAAAAAAGCGGCCCCTTTTACAATTAAAGGAGCTACTGTTATAGCTGCAAAAAAACCATAAACTACTGTTGGAATACCAGCAAGTATTTCGAGCATTGGTTTTAAAAAGTCTCTTGTTCTCAAAGAAGCATATTCGCTCATGTAGATTGCTGATCCTAAACCTACAGGAATAGCAACACTAAGAGCAATCGCTGTAATCATAAAAGTACCAGCAAAAATTGGAACTGCTCCAAATTTACTGTTTTCTGTACCTGGAGACCACTCACTCCCTGAGATAAAATACCAAAAACTTTTCATTTTAAAGAACTCTATTGCTTCGAAAAGAATAGAAAATAAAATTCCAAAAGTAGTTAATATTGATATTGTTGAGGCAACAATTAAAAGAGTTTTGATTGCATCTTCTTTTAATTGAGTGTTTCTGTTTTTTGATGTAAACGAGTGCTTCAAGATTAACCTTTCTTATTTTTTAAAATTATAATAAAAAATGGTTACAAGGAGGTTACAAAATAAAGTTTATAAACAGCAAGTGATTGCTTCGCTTTCAAGTTTGGAGTCTTTTTTAAGTTTGGCAATTAAGGTATCAAAGTTTGAAATATCTGAGTTGGAGTTTATTTCCAGAATAGCGGCAGCTACACTTAAAAGTGGAAAATTTCTTTTTATCCCAAATCTGTCAATAATCTTTATATAGCCTCTTTCTTTATCTCTTTTTGAATAAAATTCTTGAACAGATGAAGCAAATTTTTTAATAAGAGAATTGACTTTTTTACTTACTTCCTTTAGGTCTTGATTTTTAAAAGATACAAAAAAATCATCTCCTCCAATGTGAGCTATAAAAGAGTCTTTTTCTAAATGCTTTTTTAAGAGTTCTGCAAAAATTAAAATAGCACGGTCTCCTTGTCTAAAACCGTAAGAATCATTAAAAGGTTTAAAGTCATTAAAGTCAAAATAAACAATATGGTAGGTATTGTCTTTATACGATTGAAACATAATGGATAAAGAATCTTCAATTTGGTGATTTCCTGGTAGTTTAGTTAGTGGATTTTGATCTTTTGCAATTTCAATATTACGTTTATAAGAAAGGCTTAAAAGATCATCAACACTTACAAAACCCAAATATTTGTTGGCTTTTGTAATAAAAATCCCTTTTTTACTTACATCATTCATATTATAGACTTCAAGTGTTTTATCAACACCCCACGATAATTCGACAGCAAGTACGGGTTTCATATAGCGCGTAAGATCTGAATGCAATGAAATATTTTTTGCAATAGATAAACCATACTGAGAATAAGACATTTTTTTAATGTCTAATTCATAAATTGCGCCTTGTAACTCTTTTTCATCATTAATAATAGGTACAAAAGTATTGGTGGGATTGTCTTTAAAATAAGAAAACAGTTCATACAAACTTTGTTTGATATTTAATGCTTTTATTTTTTGTACAAAATTTGAATCAATTAAATTTTCATCACTTACTCTCTTGTCTTTATTAATAATATTTTCAATAATAGAATATTTTTTACTAATATTGTGAATTTCTAATTGTGCTTTTTGAATCAAATAGCCTTGCAAAAAATCAAAACCTATTTCTTTGCAGACATAATATTCTTTTTCATCTTCAATGCCTTCAGCAATTACTTTAGAGCCCATAATATGTGCCATATTTATAATTGAGCTACAAAAAAGTCTTTTTTTTGCATCTTTATGAATATTCGTAATAAAAAAACGATCTATTTTTATAAACGAGGCTTCTGAAAAATACATTAGTTTAAGCCCAGATACTCCAATTCCAAAATCATCAATAGCAATATTGTATCCATGTTGTTTATACATATCTAAAAGGTGTAATAAATTACTAGAGTTTTGTAAGGTGTCTTTTTCGCTTAATTCAAAACATAAACGACTTTTGTTTATATTAAATTTTTCCAATAAAGAAATTGTATTTTTATCATCAAAATCATTAATATTAAGAATTCTATTATCAAGATTATAAAAAAGTTTTAAATCTTTTATTTTAAAATTTGAGAACTTTCTAAAAGCCAATTTTTTTAATTCAAAATCCAAATCAAAAAGCATATTTTCTTCATACGCTTTATCAAAAATTTCAAAAATAACATTAAAATCTCTTTCATAGTTCCGTAAAAGTGCTTCTACTGCGTAGATTTTACCATTGTTAATATTTACAATGGGTTGAAAAGCATAATCAAAGTTCTTGATAAGTTGTTTCCATTTGTCATTAAGCATTTTATGCCTTTATAAAAAAATAACTGAGTTTTGGAGGCTCCAAAACTCAATTATTTTTTTATATAAAGGGTAAAACCCTTTATATAAAGTAGAAGTTATTTTTTTAAGTTGTTTAAAGTAAGTTTTGTTCTTGATAATACACTTGTTCTTAACGCTGATCTTTGTGCATCAGGTAAAGCAATAAGTCCAATTTCACCTAAGATTCCGTCTTTACCAATCATATTTTCACTCATGAACATTGAAACATATTTTTTCATTGCAGGAACTTTAGTGGCATGTGAGTTTTTAATATAGAAGAATAATGATCTTGAAATTGGATATTCACCTGAAGAAATTGTATCTGGAGTTGGAAGAACACCATTAACTTTAGCACCTTCTAATTTGTCATCATTTTCAATTAAAAAAGAGTAACCAAAGATTCCAAAAGCATTTTTGTTTTTAGTAAGTTTTTGAACAATGATATTATCATTTTCACCTGATGGAACATAAACACCATCTGTTCTAACCACGTGATACTTTTTAAAAGCTTTGTTTTTCTTTTTATCTTGTTTATAAAGATCAGTATATACAGCCATTTTTTTGAAAGTACCTTTCATAACCATATCTTCGAACGCATCTCTTGTTCCAGAAGATTTAGGTGGTCCATAAATAATGATTTCTCTTGATGGTAAAGAAGCATCAATTTGTGACCATTTTTTGTAAGGATTTTTAATCAATGATTTACCATCTTTAGAAGGAACTAAAGCAGCAACTGCTAAAGCTAATTGAGTTTTTGTAACAGAAAAAGATTTGTTTGATTTATCTTGAGCAAATGCAATTCCATCAAAACCAATTACTGCTTCAGTAATATCTCTAACACCATTTTTTTCACATAATGTAAATTCTTTCGTTTTCATTCGTCTAGAAGCATTTGTGATATCAGGTGTATTCATACCATTTCCAGCACAAAATAATTTCATTCCACCACCAGAACCAGTTGATTCTACTACAGGAGTAGGATAAGAAGTAGTTGCACCTAATTCTTCTGCAACTGAACTTGAGAAAGGATATACTGTTGATGAACCAACAATTTTAATTTGCTCTCTTGCACTTAAACTTGCAGTTAAGGCAACACTTGCTAATAAAACTAAAACACTTTTTGTATTTGTCATATTTATCTCCATTTTTTTGATGCAGAAGTTTAATATGATTTGGTTACATCTTGGTTACTTGTTTTTAGGCTTGAATTTTTCTTGGAATTCTTTGAGACTTCGTACAAATAATAAAGACTCATTAAGCGGGCTATAAAGTACAGCTTTAACCCAAGTGTCATTTTCTTGAATTTTGCAGAAATCTTTAACGAGATAATCTTCTTGATTTTTGTAGTGGGTGTAGATTTTGTTTTTTTGAATCATTTTGGTCCTTTATATGGAATAAAATGTATTAATTGTAGGAGTATATTATAGAGATTGAAGCTAGGGTTATAAACCGTTTGCTTCAATTAGTCGTGCTTGATGATCGGCCATTAATGGATCAATAATCTCATTTAATAAACCGTCATTCATTATATAATCTAATCTATAAAGTGTGAGGTTAATTCTATGGTCACTTACTCTGTTCTGCGGATAATTATACGTTCTAATTCTTCCACTTCTATCACCAGTACCAACTTGTTCTTTTCTATCAGCACCTTCTTTTTCCATTCTCTCTTTATTTTCCAGATCATATAACCTTGCTTTTAAAACTTTCATGGCTTTTTCTCTGTTTTTATGTTGAGATTTTTGGTCTTGGTTGGTTACTACTATTCCTGTTGGCAAGTGAGTAATTCGTACCGCTGAATCCGTAGTATTAACAGATTGACCACCACATCCTGATGATCTCATTACATCGATTTTTAAATCAGTCGCACTGATGTTAATTTCTACGTCATCAACTTCTGGCATAACAGCAACTGTTATAGCAGAGGTATGAACTCTTCCTTGTGATTCTGTATCTGGAACTCGCTGAACTCTATGAGTTCCACCTTCAAACTTCAATTTAGAGTAAACATGGTTGCCTTTAAATAGTGCAACTATTTCTTTAAAACCACCAGATTCACTGTTATTTTGACTCATGATTTCAACTTTCCAGCCATTATTCTCAGCATATTTTAAATACGTCTTAAATAAATCCCCTACGAAAATTGCAGCTTCATCTCCACCAGCACCCGCTCGTAGTTCCAAATAAATATTTTTTTCATCATTTGGATCTGTTGGAAGTAATAAAAGTTTTATTTCTTCTTCAATAAGGGGTTTTTGTGGTTCTAATTCTTTAAGTTCTTCTTTTGCAAGTTCACCTAATTCTGAATCTTCTAATAAAAGTTTATTATCAGCAATATCTTCAAGTAACTGAATATATTCTTTTGCTTTGTTAACAACAGGAGCAATACTAGCTTGCTCTTTAGAAAGTTTTGTCATTAATTTTATATCAGAAATCACTTCTTCTGAGATTAACCTTACATTAATCTCTTCGTTTCTGTCAATAAAAGTTTGTAGTTTATTTTGAAGCATAATTCTCTTTATTTTGAATTTATATTATAGAACACTAAAAAGTGAAATAATTATATTGCATTCACTTTAACTTGTAATCTAGATACTTTTCTACCAGCAGTTGCTTTTTTAAGGATACCCTTAGATACACAATGGTGAATATACTTGTTTGCTTTTTTCATTGCAACTAATGCAGTTTCTTTATCAGCAGAGTCGATTGCAGATACTACTTCTTTTACTACATTTTTGATTCTTGTTTTGTAGAATCTATTTCTTTCAGTCTTAACGATTGTTTGTCTTGCTCTTTTAGCAGCAGATTTATGATTTGCCATTTTTCTTAACCTCTTTGTAAAATTTTTAAGGGTAGAATGTTAGCTAAATAACATTAAAGTAAGTTTAAATTAAGCTAGTACTAACGTAAAATACTCTTAAAAGTACCTTTATGTGAAGCTATTGTTAATAAATATAGGATAAATATTATGAAATTATTTGGTACAGATGGGGTAAGAGGAAAAGCGGGAGATTTTTTAGATGCAATGACAACTATGAAATTAGCCATGGCAGCAGGAATATATTTTAGAAAACATTCAACAACTAATAAGATTTTAGTAGGAAAAGATACGAGAAGAAGCGGTTATATGATTGAAAATGCACTTGTTTCTGGATTAACAGCTGTGGGATATGATGTAATACAAATAGGTCCAATGCCTACACCTGCTATTGCATATTTAACAGAATCTATGCGTTGTGATGGGGGTATTATGATTTCTGCTTCTCACAATCCTTATGATGACAATGGAATTAAGTTTTTTGATAATCATGGAGACAAATTAAATATTACTTGTGAAAAAGAGATTGAAAAGATATTTTTTAATGATGAAATCAGACTTGCTAATCAAAAAACAGGAAAAGAAATTGGATCATCTAAAAGAATTGATGATGTAATAGGCCGATATATTGTTTCTTTAAAATCTTCTTTTCCAAAAGAATTATCTTTACAGGGTTTACGAATAGTACTTGATTGTGCAAATGGAGCTGCTTATAAAGTAGGTCCTACTATTCTAGAAGAGTTAGGGGCAGAGGTCTTTACTATAAATGCAAGGCCTGATGGTTTTAATATTAATGAAAATTGTGGAGCACTTCATCCAGAAAACGTGGGAAAAATTGTTACAAAAGTAAGAGCTGATATTGGTATTGCTTTAGATGGAGATGCTGACAGATTAGTTGTTATTGATGAAAAAGGTAAGGTAATTGATGGCGATAAACTGTTAGGTGCTTTGTGTACTTACTTACATTCACAAAATCTTCTTCAAGGAAAAGCTTGTGTAGCTACTGTTATGTCCAACCAAGCGTTAGAAGATTATTTAAATGCTTCAGACTTGCGTTTAGAGAGAACAGATGTTGGGGATAAACATGTATTAGCCAATATGAAAAAGAACAATATTAATTTTGGTGGGGAACAAAGCGGGCACGTTATTTTTACGGATGTTGCAAAAACGGGGGATGGTTTAGCTTCTGCTTTACAAGTACTTGCTTTAATTATTAAATCAGGTAAAAAAGCCAGTGAAGTATTAAATCCATTTGACTTATATCCACAAGTTTTAAAAAATATTAATATTACTAAAAAACCACCTTTAGATGAAATTGAAGGTCTAGAACCTTTATTAAACGAAGCCAAAACAAAAGGAATGCGACATTTAATTCGTTATTCTGGAACGGAAAATAAACTAAGAGTTTTATTAGAAGGTAAAAATAAAAAAGATGTTGATGATATGATGGAAAAATTTCTTACTTTCTTCCACAAAGCTCTATGAATAATTTAAAAGTTAAATATTTTAGTGTTTTTATAGTTCTATTTATAATAGATCAGTATATAAAATATGCTTTTGTATATTTAAATTGGGGTTACGATGGTCCTGTTATTTCTCTTGTTTTGGCATATAATTATGGCGTTGCATTTTCTATGTTTGAATTCCTTGCCCAATATTTAAAATACATTCAATTACTTATTCTAGGAGCAGGTTCTATTTATTTGTATTTAAACCAAGACATTATTAGGAAATATGCTCCTGCAATTATGCTTTTATATGCAGGTGGATTATCTAATATTTTAGACAGATTTACTTATGGAGCAGTGGTTGATTATGTGTATTGGCATTATAAATTTGATTTTGCAATTTTTAATATGTCGGATGTTTTAATTGATTTAGCCATTGTTATTATTCTATATTTACAATACAAATACTCTAAAGAAGAGAAAAAATTACAATAAAATAAATTTATAAATACTTAACTTTATGAAAGCAATAGTTTTTCTATTTCTTTTCATAAAGATAATCTCACATCTCTTTACTTAATTTTAGATATAATATTACAATTTATAAAAGTATAGGGAAGTTTATGAGTCAAACAATTACAGAAAAAATATTTAGTGAACATATAGGTAAAAAAGTATATGCAGGAGAAATAATCAGATGCAACATTGATATGGTTATTGGGAATGATATTACAACACCTATTTCAATTAGAGCTTTTGAAGAAAGTGGAAAAGAAACCTTAGCCAATCCAGAAGGTTTTGCAATAGTACTTGATCACTTTATTCCAGCAAAAGATATAGCATCTGCAAATCAAGCAAAAATATCACGAGATTTCGCATATAAACACGATTTAAAGTATTTCTTTGATGAAAAAGACATGGGAATTGAACATGCATTACTTCCTGAAAAAGGTTTGGTTCTTCCAGGAGATGTTATTATTGGTGCAGATTCACATACCTGTACACATGGAGCCTTAGGCGCATTTTCAACCGGTATGGGAAGTACAGACATTTCGTTTGCTATGATTACTGGTGGAAATTGGTTTAAAGTTCCAGAATCAATCAAAGTAATATTTTCTGGAAAATTAAGAAAATATGTAACTGGGAAAGATTTAATTTTAGAAATTATTAGAATTTTAGGTGTTGATGGTGCTTTATATAAAGCACTTGAATTTACAGGCGATACCATATCTCAACTTTCTATGGATGATAGATTTGCTTTATGTAATATGTCTATTGAAGCGGGTGCTAAAAGTGGTATTGTAGCTTATGATGATATTACAAAAGAGTTTTTAGACTCACGAGACTCATTAAGAGATGAACCTAAGATTCATTATTCAGATGATGATGCAAGTTATGTTAGAGTCATTGAAATTGATGTTTCAAATTTAGAGCCTGTTATTGCTTACCCATTTTTACCATCAAATGGTCACCCTTTATC
The DNA here is from genome assembly GCA_013215945.1 of Campylobacteraceae bacterium. Classification (NCBI taxonomy): domain Bacteria; kingdom Pseudomonadati; phylum Campylobacterota; class Epsilonproteobacteria; order Campylobacterales; family Campylobacteraceae; species Campylobacteraceae bacterium. Next base: position 59,348 of record JABSOM010000016.1, on the reverse strand, counting down.
TCAAGCGGTAAGTGATCAAATTAGAGTAGATCAAGTATTTATAGGTTCTTGTACAAACGGAAGATTAAGTGATTTTAAAGCAGCTGCACAATTATTAAAAAATAAAAGAGTGGCAAGACATGTTAGATTAATTGTAACGCCTGGAACTCAAAAGATTTTAAGAGATGCAACAAAAGCAGGTTATGTTGATATTTTAATTGATGCAGGAGCTGTTGTTTCAAATCCTACTTGTGGGGCTTGTTTAGGTGGTTATATGGGAATCTTAGGAGATAATGAAGTGTGTATCTCTACAACTAATAGAAACTTTGTAGGTAGAATGGGCTCACGTTCTTCAAAGATTTATTTATCTAACACAGCAGTTGCTGCGGCTTCTGCTATTTCTGGTTATATTACAGATCCAGCAAGTATAATTGATTTAGAAATAAAAACGGTATAAAACTTTATGAATGAAAAAAACTCTTTTTTCATTCAAGGCTCACTACATGAAATGCCTTTGGTTATTTTATGTGGAGGAAAAAGTAGCAGAATGAAAGAAGACAAAGCACTTCTTCCTTTTTCAAACGCTTCTTCTTTAGCAAAATACCAATACAAAAGATTGTTTCCTTATTTTCAAAATATCTGTCTTTCTTCAAAAACAAATAAATTTGATTTCGATTGTGAGCTTTTATTAGAAAAGAGTGATATATATTCACCTTTGATTGCACTTCAAAGTGTTTTAGAGCAGCTAGAAGCACCCAAAGTATTTATTCTTAGCGTTGATACTCCTTTAGTTACTATTTCAAGCATTAACAAGCTTATAGAAGAATCAAAACTTTTTGATATTTGTGTTGCGCAAACACAACGCTTACATTCTTTAACAGGAGTTTTTTCTAAAAGTATACTTCCTGTAATTAATAAAATGCTTGATGATGATATGCATAAAATAGGATATTTATTAAAAAGTGTGAATACTAAAATTGTTGATTTTAAAAATGATGATGAGTTTATTAACTTAAATCATCAAGAAGATTATGCGAGAGCAAAAGAATTAATTAAGAGTTTTTCTTAGTTTTTAAGACAAAAAAAAAGCTTGAACCTAGGTTCAAGCTTTTTTTATTTGCAAATTTAAATTATTTAGTTAAAGCAGCTTTTGCAGCAGTCGCAACTGTTGTAAATGCAGCCGCATCGTTCATAGCCATATCTGCTAAGATTTTTCTATCTAATTCAATTCCAGAAAGGTGTAATCCATTTATGAATCTTGAATATGAGATGTCATTTAATCTACAAGCAGCATTGATTCTAACGATCCAAAGCTTTCTAATATCTCTTTTCTTTTGTCTTCTATCTCGGTAAGCGTAAACCATAGATCTTTCTAATTGTTCTTTCGCTTTTCTGAAGTGTTTTCTTCTACCTTGAAAAAAACCTCTTGCAGCTTTTAATACTTTTTTATGTCTTTTTCTTCTAATTGTACCAGTTTTAACTCTAGGCATATCTTTCCTTTACCATATATTATGTAAATAATAGGTGTCGATTATAAATCGAACTTGTCCACGTATGTGGAGGGACTAAATAATTAGTAAATACTAATTATGCTAAACAAAGCATTCTTTTAACTGATAATGTATCTCTTTTGTGAATCAATTTTGAACCTCTAAGATTTCTCTTAGTTTTTTGTGACATTTTAGTTAAAATGTGTGATCTAAAAGCAGATCCTCTTTTAATAGAACCATTTTTCTTTACTTTAAATCTTTTTAAAGCGCCACTATTAGATTTCATCTTTGGCATTTTAGCTTCCTTATTTAAATTTGCATTTTCCATATATTTAGAAAAAGTTTGTCATTGTACTTAAATTTAATTTAAAGAAAGGTTAAATAAAGAATATTTGTTAATTTTTATCAAACAGAGGCAAACCCTGTTTAATAAAATGAAGTAGTAAGAAGAGTAAAACTAGTTTTTAGTATTTTCGTCTTTTTTAGGAAGAGTAAGCATATTTACATATCTACCTTCTAATCTTGGCATTTTATCCATAGTAGCTAAATCTTCTACCATTGGCCATACTCTTTTAAGAACATCAACACCCGCTTGTGGATGAGCCATTTCTCTACCTTTTAAAAATACTCTAAACTTAACATGATGTCCAGCTTCTAAGAATTCACGTGCATGTTTAACTTTATAAGAAATATCATTGTCAGCAATTTTAACAGAAAGTTTAATCTCTTTTACTACGATCACTTTTTGGTTTTTTCTTGCTTCTTTTTTTCTTTTTTCTTGTTGGTATTTAAATTTACCGTAATCCATGATTTTTGCAACTGGTGGTTTACCATCTGGCGCAATTAATACTAGGTCTAAACCTTGTTCATCAGCAATGTTTAATGCTTCTCTTGTTGGAATAATTCCATAATTTTCACCATTATCACTTGTACATCTTACTTCTACAGCTCTGATGTCCTCATTCATTATTGCGTCGTTTTTTTTACCTCTACTCAAATTCTACTCCCGTTTTTTAATTCTTTTACTAAAGACATAAATTCATCTCTAGTCATGTTTGATTGTTCTCTGGTTCTTCTGTTTCTTAAAGCTATTGTTTTATTAGTAACTTCTTCATCTCCAAGAACAACTATCATTGGTACTTTTCTTTTCTCTGCCATTCTAACGCGCTTATTCAAACTTTCGTTCATAGAATAAATTTCGCCATCAATGTCATTGTAAACCAGTTCTTTATTTAACTCTTTCGCATACTCTACATGAGGTTCCGCGATTGGGATAAAAATAACTTGCGTTGGTGCAATAGGAAAAGGAAATTCTCCCGCACAATGCTCAGTTAAAATCCCAATAAATCGTTCAAAAGAACCTAAAATGGCTCTGTGAATCATTACTGGCTGTTCTTTTTCACCTTCTGCATTAATAAATTGTGCATTAAATCTCTCAGGTAAGTTCATATCAACTTGAACCGTACCACACTGCCATTGTCGTCCAATAGCATCAGTGATTTTAATATCAATTTTAGGACCATAAAATGCTCCTCCACCTTCATCAATACCATATTCAATATTGTTTTCAGTAAGTGCATCAATAATTCCAGCAGTTGTTTTCTCCCAGAATTCATCACTCCCAATTGCTTTTTCGGGTCTTGTTGAAACTTCAATTGAATATTTAAAATCAAACATCTTCATTAAAGCATCAACAAATTCTAACACTTCAATGATAACATCTTTAATTTGATTTTCCATACAAAAAATATGTGCATCATCTTGAGCAAATTCTCTTACTCTAAATAATCCATGCATAGATCCAGACATTTCATGTCTGTGAACTACTCCGTATTCAAAATATTTCATTGGTAAATCTTTGTAAGAAACCAATTTATTTTTGAATATTTGTATATGACCTACACAGTTCATAGGTTTTAAACCATATTCTTGATCATCTATGGTTGTAAAATACATATTTTCTTTATAATTCTCATAGTGACCAGATGTTTTCCACATATCAGATTTTAAGATTTCAGGTCCACGTACGGGTTGATACCCTCTTACTCTGTGGGCAGTATACAAAATATGCTCTAATTTAGAACGTAGTCTTGCACCATTTGGTAACCATAAAGGCAAACCAGCACCTATTTCATCATTGAAAGCGAATAATTCTAATTCTGTACCTAGTTTTCTATGGTCACGTTTTTTTGCTTCTTCTAACATTCTTACATAATCATGCATTTGTTTTTTATCAAAAAAAGCAATTCCATAAATTCGTGTAATCATTTCGTTTTTTTCATCACCACCAAGATAAGCACCAGCTACTCTTATTAGTTTGAAGGTTCGAATCATTCTTGTATTGGGTAAATGTGGTCCACGGCAAAGGTCTTCAAAATCACCTTGGGTATACATAGTCAATGTATCGTCTGTAATTCTTTTGATTACTTCTAGTTTTAATTCATCGTTAGCAAATTTTTCAAAAAACGTATCTCTTGAAATCTCTGAACGTGTAATAGGAAGTCTTGCATTTGCAAGTTCTTTCATTTTCTTTTCAATTTTAATTAAATCATCATCTGTAATTTTAGATTCAACTTTAAAATCGTAATAGAATCCTTCTTTAATTACAGGACCAACAAAGAATTTAGCATCTTTGTATAACTCTTTTATCGCTTGTGCCATTAAGTGAGCACAGGAGTGTCTAAGAATTTCGAGTGATTCAGGTGAGTTGTCAGCTCTTACTTCCTCTCCTGTGATGTTTAAAGCTTCTGCAGTTTGAAGATCATATATTTGACCTTCGCTTAAAATACCTATGGGTTCCAATCATTTCCTTTTTTATAATAAAATCTGTATATGTTATCTTAATTGGACTTAAAAGTATTATTAAGTGAATTATAATTCTTGAATTTATAGCACATAAAGTAAAAAATGCTAAAATCATAAATGATTTTAAACCTATCAAAAATAAAAACAGAAGCTTTATTATTGTTTTGTAAAGATTTAATACGTCATTATATTAATGAAAGACAAAATACCTTTGAGGTAAACGATGATATTCTTACTTATATGAGTAAAACTTCAAGTGAAATGCTTGTGCAGATGGAGTATATGACTTACCCCAATGATTATTATTTAAAAAATGCAAAAAACTTTAGAATTAAGGCTGTTTTAGCTGCTTATAATCTAATCAATAAAGAAGTAAGTAAAGTTTTGGAAAAAGAAAAAGAATTTAATCCTTCTATGTTTTATTTCTCACTTTTAGCTATGTGGTTCAAAGAATTGAATCATGAATCCAGGTCAAAAGAGTATATGTACTTTATTATTTATCCTTATTCTATAATATACGATAAATTATTAGTAAATATAGAAGATGAAAAATTTAAAGCTTTAAATATAAACATGTTAGAAGCAGCAGAAAAAGTAATACTACAACTAGAACAAATGTCCTTTCGACATTAAAACATATAAACATACAAATACATAAAGAATAAAAATGAAATATTACATATTAAAAGAATTGGTTACTTATTTAAAAGACAAGTGTACTGCTATTAAAGTGATTAAACGAATTGAAAACAATACAATTATAGTTGAGTTCAATAATCAAAATAACATTTTTTTTGATTTAACTAAAGGGAATTCTTTAGTATATAAAAAGAATGAACAACGTTACTCTAAAAAAGATTTTAATGCACCCTTCGATAATATCCTGTTAAAGCGTTTTTACAATGCTAAAATTAGAGATATCACTTTACACAATGATGATAAAATCATTCGTTTTTATGTGGATTCAAAATCTTCATATAAAGAAGAAAAAACAATGCTACAACTTGAGTTTACAGGAAAACATACGAATATTATAATAACAGATGAAAATCTTATTATTTTAGAAGCGCTTAGGCATATTGATGAGTTTTCTTCTTCTCGTGTTGTAAAAGTAGGGGAGAAACTAGAAGAAGTTCCAAAAGCATCTTACATTCCTAAAATTGAAGAAATAAAAGACTTAGAAGAACTTTTATACGAGACGTACTCAAAAAAAGAAGAACTTAATTTAAACAATTTAAAAAAAGTAAAACTTTCTGGCCTTAATAAAAATGCCAATAAAATGCAAAAGTTACTAAATACACTTGAAAAAGAAGAAGTTCTAGAAGAAAAAGCCAAGGCTTTGTATGAAAAAGGGAATCTTATTTTCTCAAACCTTCATTTGATTAAACCTTATGCAAAAAGTATAGAAGTATATAACATGCAAGGTGAGCTAACAACACTTGATTTAGATAATAATGAAGCAAGTCCAAGTGTATACGGAAATAAATTGTTTAAATTAGCAAAAAAAACAAAAAGAAAAGCTCAAAGCATTTCCATAGAAAAAAACAATATTGAAGAAAAACTTTCTTTTTTTAAACGTATGATTCTTAATATTCAAAATGCAAAAAATATAGATGAGTGTGAATTTTTATTGCCCAAAAAAGAAAAGAATCAAAAAAGAACAAAAAAAGAACAACCTTATGAAGCTTTCTTTTTTAATGGTTTTAAAATTATGTTGGGTACAAGTGAGAGAGAAAATATTTATTTACTCAAAAACTCAAAAGCAAGTGATTTTTGGTTTCACCTAAAAGACAGACCTTCCGCCCATGTTTTTGTACAAAACACCAAAAAAACCATCCCCGAAGAAGTAATTATAAAAGCAGCCCAACTGTGTGCCAAGTTTTCCCTAGATTATGAAGGAAGATATGAAGTAGATTACACCCAAAGAAGAAACGTAAAAATTCAATCTGGCGCAAATGTTTTATACAATCCTTACACAACAATAGTAATAAATATCTAATTTAGATATTTGTTTCTTTTCTTAGAAACTATTTATATCTTCACTTAATGTAGAAAAAATCGAATAAACCTTTAATCTTCGTTTAGTAAAATAAACAGTCTTTTACTTATCAAACTATAATAAAATTAATGACTTATATAGATTATTGACGCTACTATACGGTAATAAATAAAAAAGGCAAAAAATGAACAGTATTGTGAAATTAAATATTTTAGGCATTATCTTAAGTATCGTATTTGTTGGCTGTGGAGCTTCTTCGGTTTATAATGTAATGAAGTCCGAAATAAAACAAAAAGTTAGTCAAGAAAACGTATTCAATGCGATTAAAAAAGCCGGATATTCAAAAGGTTGGGTGGTGAAAAAAGTTGAGACAGGATTGGCTAAAGCAGTGCTTCATTACGAAAATAGCAAAGCCGTTGTAGAAATTCCTCATAGCTCTAATACTTTTTCTATTAATCATGTAAGTAGTGTTAATTTAGATCATAATAAAACAAAAGGAACGATTCACCCAAAGTACAATAAGTGGGTTCAAAAATTTGAGAATGCTATTAATCATGAATTAAAGTCAATCGCAAACAAAAAATAAAAATGTTTATAATAAGTTCCTTAAATACGAAACATATAGTGTGCCAAGTTTTCCCTAGATTATGGGGAAGATACGAAATAGATTACACCCGAAGAAGAAACGTAAAAATTCAAAATGGTGCAAATGTTTTATACACTCTGTACACGACAATAGAGATTACTATAGAATAAAAAAAATGAAGATATTCAGAACTTAGGTATTTTTGTATAGTAGTTGTAAGTTTGTTGTGTTAAATATTAGTCATATTTAACACAACAACACCTTTCAATTTTTTAAGTATAGTGAGTAAATCAAAATATGCTTAACTTACAAATGATAGATAAAATTTTATCTTATTATTTTGACATTATTTCAGAGTCTTTTTTCAGATGCTCATCAATACTACTTTCCAACTTTTGAACCCATTTATTATAATTCTCATGTATGGTACCTTCTGAAGGTTTATAAGATAAGTTTTGCCCACCTATATATGTAATACTATACTCTTTCTCATTAAAAGTGATTTTTACTTTTGCTTCATGTACTCGAATATAAAGTATTGCAATAGCTTCATTCTTTCCTGTTCTCTTTATCTGCCAGGTAAGAGATTCTGCGGCAGTTTCAATAGATTTATAAATAGAATCCATACTTTCAGTGGATTTTGTTATTTTACTTTTCTCAACATTATATATTGGGGCTGGACATCCAGTCATAATTAATGCTACTAAAACCAGAAAACTACTTAACTTCATTATTCTTTTCATTCTTACTCCTAAAAATTTTAAATTAGTAGTATTATAATAGGTAATTAATTATAATAATATTAATTTTTATTTAAAAAGTAAAATTACTATTCAAATTCTAAAATTATTGATGAAAAAAGTACATCTATCAAATCAATCTTGAATTAGATTTAAACTAAAACTAAAATACAAGTTTTTTCCCAAGCGAAGAAACTTGAATCTTGTCTACAAATTTTAATTCAATTGAAAATTTTATATTTGACAACTCATTTTTTAAGATTTGTTTGATTTCTTTTATTAAAAAACTTTTTTTACTCTCAAGAGTAATTACTAAACTCTCTCCTCTTAATTCTTCTTTTTGTGATTTTATAGTTACCAGTGCTTTATTTATACCTGGAGTATCTTCTAAAATATTTTCTATTTGTACTGTTGAGTATCTTTTTCCTGCTACTTTAAATATTTGTGAACTTCGTCCAACAAGTTTAAATTTATCTTCTTTAAATTCTACATAATCAAATGTTTGTATTTTTTGTTTTGTGTTTTTAAAACTATCTTCAAAAAGAATATTAGAAACAAAAGGCGAGTGTATTGTAAGTTCATTGTCTTTATTAGCACTTGTTATCACTTTTTCTAAGGGAGTCCACAATTCCTCATCATTGTATTTATAAGCTATTCCACCCGTTTCTGTTGAACCAAAGAGTTGAATAATATCACAAGAGAATTTTTTGTTAAATTCTAAAGCCGTATCTTTAAATAAAGGAGCAGTTGATGAAAGAAAAATAGATTTACTTAAATCCTTGCTTTGATTTAGTCTGTTTAAAGATTTAATGTATAAAGGGGTTGTAACAACCAAAGAGTTATCATCAATAAGATCAAGCAAATCATGAGGTAAAAAATGCTCTTTTAGAACTATGTCTATATCATTAATCAAAGGATACATAAAGCCCATTAGAGAGCCATAGAAATGAACAAAAGGAACGCTTACAATTACTCTTTTAATAGTGTATTTTTTAAAAAGTTTTGTTAATACCTCCAGTTCTTCTAAAAAGTTTTCTTTGTTTTTTAATGCGGCTATTGGAAATCCAGTTGTACCTGAAGTAAAGAATAAAAAAGAGAAATCATAAATATCAAAAATCGTTTTATTTTTTTTACTGTCTTCAAAATTAGAAATATTTAATGCTTCAATTTTTTTTGCAATGGATTTATTACTTTTGTCGTATAAAATGCTTTTTGCATTTGAGAAATGAGATTTAAACATATTAAGAGCATTTTGTTCTTTATTAGTAGAAGCAATATAAGAACATGTATTTTCTAAGTTTTTATCGTAAAAGTTTTCTTTATTTATTATGTGCTCTTGACAACTACCATCGTCGTTATAAACCTTCAGTATCATTAAAAACCTTTTTTGAATTGAGTAATAAAAGTAGTATAGAGACTATACCTACACTTGCCACTGTTCCAAGTGAATACAGTGCAGTAATATTAGAAAATACCAAGACTCCAAAACCACAAAAAGTGGAAAGTAAAGAATATACTATTGCTTTTTTTGTTGATGAACTTACTTGTTTAGAACTCATATAAATTCCAAAATCTATACCAATGGCTAGAATAATAAAAAGCATTAATAAATGTAAAATATTGAATAAGAAGAAAATAGAAAACAATAAACACATAGCTAGAGGAAAGAGTATGTAATTAATAGCAATAAAGTAACGTTTTTTTGCAGTAAAAACAAGCATAAGAAGAATAAAAACTAAGCTGCCTGCCCCTAAAAAGGAAAGTTCCGTATATACTCTTTTTAAATCTTTTATAAATAAGTGTTTAAGAGAAAGCTCATGATAAACAATATTAGCAGCTAACTCTTTTTTTATAGGACTAGGAAGATAAGCATAAGAGTAATAGGTATGCTTATAATAACGTACTTCAAGTTGCATCTTTTTTATGTCATTTTTCTCAAAAGTTGGAGCTTCTGTTTTTAAGATATAGGCCTTAGAAAAGAAGTCTTCTTGAAAACCTAAAAATAGTGCTTCTTTTTTTACTTGCTCTTTTAAACTCAGTAAATAATTATCTTTTAAAAAAGTCTTTTTTTCAATAAATTCTTGGGGACTTAAAACAATACTTAGGGGAATATAAGCTTGTGGGTAGGTTTGTTTTAGTGAATAAGCAATATTCGTAAGCTCATTTAAAGAACTGGCCTCAAATAATATGGGGCTTTGCTCTTTTGTATTTAATTTTTTTGCAAAAAAATCACGTTTTATATCCAAGCTTGTATTGTCTACATCTAAGTTTTTAATGTTTAGGTCAAATTCTATGTTGAATAAAGAAACACTTATAATCAAAAGTGAAAAGAATGTAATTAGAGAGGGTCTAAGATAGTGCTTTTGTGCATTCTGTTTAAAGGGAAGACCTTTGGCTCTTTTTTTAAATGTAATATATGGAAATAAAAATGTAAAGTGTAAATATGCAAAGAATAAAGAAAGTGCTGAAAAGATACAAATTTGTTTGAGCAAAGAAAAATCAACAAAAGAAAGAATAAGAAAAGCACCAATACTTGTTAAAAAGCCAAAGAAAACGGATTTATTGAATTTTTTCTTTTGATGATAATAATCATGCATGTAATGATGAAACATATAATCAATAGAAACGCTAGAGATTGAAACAGCAAAAACTAAAACAAAAATAGATATTTCTCCAAAAAGTTCTGTTGTAAAAAACAGGGCTAAAAGGATGGAAGAACTAAGAGTTAAAAAAGTATTAAACAAAAGTTTTGGACTTTTTAAGATGAATAAATATAAAGATAGGAGTAGTACAGAAGCAAAGAGAAGAATTTTATTTACATCTTCTTTTATAATTCTGGAATTTTCAACAAAATAAAAGATAGGAGAGAAAATAAGAGTATCATTTTTTATAATACTATGTATTTGATCATATACCCTTTCATATTCCTCTAAAGTATTAAGAGAAGAAGAAAGATTAAAAATACTAAAATAACCATAGTTTTCTAAGATTAAATGCTTGTTTTTAAGATTTATATTTTTTTGTATTTTAACTGCATATAAATTTAAGGGGTCTCTTTCTTGGGTGAAAAAATAAAAAGGATCTAAAAGCATCTGCTCTTTTATTGTAGAAAGTTTTTTATTAATGTTAATAGGCGAGAGAGCGTCTTTATTGATAGTATTTTTGTAAAAAGAATAGTCTTCTAAATGTTTTTTTAGTTTTAGCGCTGAGGTGTTTTTTGCTAAAGATAAACCCTTGATTTTTAAGAGTTCTTTTTCTATCTCTTGTATATTTATTAAGTCTTTTTCATCAAAACCTTTTATGCTCAGAAAAAGTTTTTTATTGTTTTTGAATTGATTAAATTCTTTGAGAAGTTCTTTTTTATGGCTGTTAGGAAGAACACTTTCTAGGTTAGTAGAAATATATGAAAAAGAATCCTTAGCAAGGAGGAGAGCAAAGATAAAAATAATTAGACATAAATAGTTTTTAATTTTCAACAATATTAATCCTATTTTTATTAACAAAATAAATATTCAAATATATAAGTTTTTTACCATCTTTTTTATATTCAATTTTTTTTATAATACCTTCTAAAAATTCCTTGGGTTGAAGTAGTATATGGGAATTTTTACTAAGTATAAAATTCTTTTTTAAGCTTTGTTCATCATCGTTAAAAATAGCTTGTATTAAAGATAAAAAAATACTTAGCTCTATTTTGTCTTGTTTATCATAAATAAAATCTCTTTTTTCTGTACTTATAATTATTTTACTAGGAGTTAAATGTACCGTTTTATTGTCATTTTCATAGTATAAACTCATTTTGTTTTTTTCAAAACTTAGCTTACCTTTACTTATGACTGTTCTATCAAAAGCACTTAAATATTTATTTTGAGTAAATTCAATGTTTTGTGAAAAAATATTTGTACATAAAAATAATAGTAAATACTTATACATTTTAATCCTTTTTTAAATAAAAAAATCTGTGTACTACTTGAAGTAAAGCAGCCGCTAAAAAAACAAAAATCCAAAGAAAACTTGAGTAAAAAAGCCAATAGTTTAAATTATTATGTTGAAGTACGAATAGATGTAAACTTATATTAATTACAGAAATAAAGCACCAGAAAAGTGTACATTTCTGTATATATTCTTTTTCTTTAGGCCCCACTTTTTTTTTAATTTTATCTAAAAAGATAAAAATGAAAGAATTTTTACTGTGATAAGAATAAAACATAAAAATAGAAATTAAAACAGAAATTATTAAGGGCAAAGCTTTTAAAAAATAAAAATGGTTAATAAAATAAGCCATAATAGAAACAAATAAATAAAATAATGGGAAGATAGTTTCTTTTAAAGGTTTTTTATAAAGGCTGATTAACCAAAGAAGAGAAAAGCTAAAAAGAACTAATGCTACTTTTTGTAATTCGAAATTTTGTAAAGCATAAAAAACAAAAGGAGCATATAAAATAGAAAATATTAGATTCATTTATCTAACCAAACCACCAGAAATATTTAAAACTTCTCCACTTACGTATGTTGCTTCGACCCCAATAAAGTAAGCACATTTAGCTACTTCTTGGGCTTTACCAAAACGTTTTAAAGGAATACTCTTTTTAAGTTCTTTTTTCTTGGGTAAGTTTTCTGTCATTTCTGATTCAATGATTCCTGGGGCCAGCGCATTAACTCTAATATTGTATCTTCCTAATTCGGCACAAAGTGTTTTTGTAAAAGCAATAACAGCACCTTTAGAAGCTGAATAATTGGCTTGTCCTTCGTTTCCAACTAAACCAGAGATAGAAGCAATATTTACAATACTTCCTTTTTTTTCCATAATCATATTTTTACTTAAAATTTTTGTTATATAAAACAAAGCATTTACATTAGTATGCATTACATCTTCAAAATCTTCATCTTTCATAAAAAAGAACAAACTGTCTTTTATAATACCTGCATTATTAATTAATACATCTACTTGAATATTTTCTAAGGCTATTTGAATGCTTTCTTTCTTTTTCATATCAAAGTACACAAGCTCTCCTGCTTCAATACTCTCAAGTAATTCTTGCGCTTTTTTTTGATTATTAAAATAATGAATATAAACAAAAAAGCCCTTATTATCAAATTCTTCTACAAGTTTTTCTCCAATAGAACCAGTAGCTCCTGTTATTAATACTTTTTGCATTTTTTTACTTTATATGAATTTTGCATTTTTAAGTAAGACTTTGATATTTTTAATATCAAAGTCCATACGTCTGTCTTCTAGTAAGGGTTCAATAATTTCTCTTATCTCATCATGTATATTTTTTAAATGGGGAGATACTTTTTCTTTTCCTCTAATATCAACTGCCTGGGCCATTCCAAGAAAAGCAATAGCTAACATATTATGTAAATCTGGCATCATTTTTGCAAAATCAAGTGCTGCTGTTGTTCCCATAGAGACTTTATCTTGATTCAGTGATTCAGTAGGTCGTGAATGAATAGAAGCAGCTGTTGTATTTTTAATAACATCAGCACTTAAAGAACTAAGTGAAATTTGCATGGCTTTAAATCCATGATAATATGGCTCTTTTGATAATTTAAGATTTTCTCCTAAACCTCTATTAAATTTATGATCAACTAAGAGTGCAAATTCTTTGTCTAATAAATCTGCCAAGTTAGCCGCACATATTTTTAAGGTGTCCATTGCATGTGCCACATAACCTCCATAAAAATTTCCAGAGGTATAAATTCGTTGATTTTCTCCATCAATTAAGGGATTATCATTTACTGAGTTGATTTCTGTTTCTACCCAGTTTTTAGAAATAAGAAGATTGTCTCTAATTACTCCTAAAACTTGTGGCGCACATCTCATAGAGTAGGTATCTTGAATATTTAAATCATTATCATTAAAAAATTTATCGTATCTGTCATCTCTTCCATGGGTTAAAGAAGAACCTTCAATTTTTCGTTTAATATTTTTTGCTGCCGCAATTTGTCCTGAAAAGGGTTTAGATTCATGCACAAAATCAGCAACAGGAGTGTCATCTCCTAAAAGTACTTCAAACATAGCTGCTACATAAGATTCCATGGAGTCTAAGATAATTTCAAATTCTTCTATAGCATTAAGTGCAATAGCACTCATAATAGTAGTACCATTCATTATTGCAAGCGCTTCTTTGGGTTTAAAGGTATAAGCAACAATATTAAGTTGGGCATAAACATCTATAACATCTCTTATCTCCCCTTTATAATAAACTTCTCTCTCGCCTGCAATAACAGCAGCTATATAAGATAAGGGCGTTAAATCTCCACTTGCGCCAACTGAGCCTTGAGAAGGAATTACAGGAATAATATCTTCTTTTATTAGCATTTCAAGTCTTTTTAATAAGTTAATACTAACGCCAGAACGTGCTTTACTTAAAGAAACAGTGCGCATTATTACCGCATATCTACAAACTTTTAAGGATAAATTATCTCCTATTCCACACCCATGAAAACGAAATAAGTTTTTTTGCAAGGTTTCACTGTCTTCATAAGATACATAGTTTTTCCCACTTGCGCCATAACCTGTAGTAATTCCATAAATAGGTTTACCATCTTTGATTTGATTCATTAAAAAATCATGGGTATGATTTATAAAATCTAAAAATTTCTTCTCTGCTGAAATATTGATTTCTTTTGCTTCTTTAATCTCAGTTAGGCTTACATATTTATTGCTTATTTCTAATCTCATTCTTCACTCCAAAAATTATAAAAATTAAACCATTGTTTTGGATGTTGTTTTAAAACTTCTTCAAAACTAAGGGCATAATTATTGATTGCTTTTTTAATAGCATCTTTTTCTTTTAACGTATAATCAAATTCTAATTCAATCACTTTGACTTCATAACATTGTTTTTTCTTATAAATAACAAAATATATTAACATGGGCGTGTTTGTTTTATAAGCAATTTTAAAAGGATTTTCATTAAATAATCCTTGTTCATTAAAAAAATCACTTTTATGCCTATTCTTTTTATTACTAGCTCTATCTGCCATTAGCGCTATGATCTCATCGTTACTTAGGGCATTTGCAATATCAATGGATACCTTAATGGCACCTTGATTTAAGTCTATAATATTTAAATTGTCTTTTTTATTAGGGATAGAATCCTCAATATCTTTAATCCCCTTCGTCATAACTTCTTGCATTACAATATTAATAGTATTATTCGTTATTGCTTTATTAGCAGCACTTGACCAACCCCCAAAATGAGAGAAAAGTAAAATTGTTTTGGAATCTAATTTTTTTCTTAGCTCGTCTTTATTTTCATAAATAAAAGTATAAGAATCTGGGTCATATTTAGAAATAAACCTATCTACCATAGTAATTGCGAACATTCTTAAATGTTGATAATAAAATAAAGAAGAAAAAGGAATTCCTTGTTTTTTATAATAAATTTTAAGAGCATCCTTGACATTTGTTGCAAATAAAAAATAAAAAGCGCTGATCAAATATATAAAATAATATATAAAATTATAACCAAAATATTTATATAAAGTAAATGCAAATTTAATACTAAAAGCAGAACCTCTTTGTTTCTTGCTCATTTATTTAAATCTTTTTTTGTAAAAGAACTTAATAGGCAATAATCTTAAGTGTACTACTACAATAGCAGCAGTATCCCAAAACTTTTTAAAATGACTTACTCTTTCTTGGGCACTTGGATAATAACACTCAATAATAATTTCTTTAATCACTCTTTTTTCCCAAGAATGTTTAACTAAAACTTCCATTTCCCAATCAAAGCGTGAAGTTTTAATATCTAAATCAAGAATTGAAGTAGGGTAAAGTCTAAAGCCAGAGAGGGAGTCTTTAATTTCTTGTCCCGTATCCCAACAGGCCCAGAAATTACTAAACCATCTACCAAACTTAGAGCCATTTGGAACATTTTTAATATCAAAATTTCGCGCACCTATAATGATTTGATCTTTCTCATTACAAGAAACAATTATTTTTTGAATTTGACTGGCTAAATGTTGTCCATCTCCATCAAAGGAAATAAAATACTCATAAGCAAGTTCACGTGCTTTTCTTGCCCCGCTTAAAATTGCTTCCCCTTTTCCAAGGTTTGTCTCATGCCTTAAAATTATGAGGTTTTCATGTTTAGAGAGTATGTTTTTTACTGGATTTCTATATCCATCATCAACTACAATAACTTTATATCCATGAACAATTACATCATTAACAACAGCTTGAATAGTTTTATCATTATCCAAAGTAGGAATAACTACTATTATTTGATCAGATTTCATATAGTATTTCACTCATTTTTTTATTTTCTTTGTATATTAGAACTTTGTATTTAATATTATCTTTACTAGTAATTCTAAATTCTAAAACATCTTCTGGTTTTATCAATGATAAAAATTTTGCTTTTTTAATTGAAATAATTTTATGGCACATAAGTAATGAAATAATATCTATTTGTAAGAACCCAGCTAACATTTCATTGCCTAAAAAATGTGCTTTAAACACAGGATGATTTTTACTTGCTAAGCTTAGGATATAGGTGTAGTCAGACTTTTCTTTTACTGTGAATAAATCTTTTAATAATTCCATTCTTTCTTGCCCTTATAATTTCCATAATACAAAAAACAATGTTAAAGCTAAATTATAAGATAGTTACAAGATGAATTTAACTATAATCGTGCTTAATTTTGATAAGGCTTTGAGATATGATAACAAGTGATGCGTTTAAACAAGTACTTATAAATGGCTTGAATTTAGAAGATATGAGTATTGATGAAATCTCTGATGAAGAAGAACTGTTTGGCGATGATGGTTTAGGATTAGATTCAGTTGATTCAATTGAGCTTGTATTAATGATCGAAAAAGAATATGGCGTAAAAATCACTAGTACTGAAAACTACCAAGATATTTTTTCATCTGTAAAAAACTTATTATCTTATATAAATGACAAAGTTTAATACGGTATATATCAATCATTTTGATTGTATTTCATGCGCGGGAGATAACTCATTAGATTTATTTGAATCTATTTGTTTAAACAAAAACACTCTTACTTTAGATGAATATTATGTTCCTTCAAAAATTTCCTGCATTGGTAAAATATCTACGAATAAAACATTTGATCAACTTTTATATGAGAAATGCTTAAATGTTTTGAATAATTCTTCATTACAAAATTTTGATGATACTTTATTAATTGTAGGTTCTTCTGTTGGAGGAATGCTACACACTGAAAACTCTTATTTAAAAAATAAAGACTATAAAAATATTGATTATAAAAAACATATGATTTCTTCTATTGCTGTATTTTTACAAGAGAAGTTTTCTTTTAGGGATGATGTCTCTTTTTCAACTGCTTGTACCTCAAGTGCAAATGCTTTGGCTTACGCTAAAGAAGTAATTAATAAAGGTATATATAAAAATGTTTTAGTCGTAGGGATTGATTCTTTATCTCATACCACGGTATGTGGGTTTTCTGGTTTAAGTGTTTTATCTTCTGAACCATGTAAACCTTTTGATAAAAATCGCAATGGAATGAATGTATCTGAAGCTATTGCTGTTTTATTATTACAAGATAAAAAAGAAGAAAATTCTCTTCTTTTTTGTGGAGTAGGTTACTCTTCAGATGCTCATCATATGACACAACCACATCCAGAAGGTAAGGGTGCAAAACGCGCGATGCAAAATGCACTTTTTAGTGGAAATATTGATATAAAAGACGTAGATTATATTAATGCTCATGGAACAGGAACAAAAGCAAATGATGCATCAGAAACTGCTGCAATACACAGTTTATTTAAAAATTACAAACCTTATGTTTGCTCAACTAAATCTATTACAGGACATACATTAGGAGCTTCTGGCGCTTTGGAAGCTATTATTACATGTATGGTTTTACAAAAACAAATTATTACTCCCAATAATAATCTAAATGAGATAGAAAATAATGAACTAAACTTTCCTCTACAAACAATAGAAAAAAAAGTTTCTTACGCTTTGAGTAACTCTTTTGCATTTGGTGGAAACAATACCTCATTACTTTTTGGACTGTGTTAATGAAGATTAATTTAAAAATTTTAGATGCCAGCTATTTATATGGTGAAAATGAAATAAGTTCATTAAATACAAAAAAAATTGTTCCAAAAATGATGCAAAGACGTCGTTTAACAAAAGCATCAAAGTTACTTCTTGAATTAATGAACAATATAAGGTTCACAAAAGGAAGAATTATTTATGGAACTGCTTTTGGAGAATTGTTAGCGACTTCAAAAATATTAAAATCTATTTTGAATGAAGAAACAGTTTCTCCTACTGATTTTCAAAACTCTGTTTATAATACAGCTGTTTCTTATGCATCTATTTTACATAACAATGAAGAAGAGATATTAACTATTTCTTCAGGAGATCGTACATCTTTGTCTGTGTTAAAGGTTGCAGCCGTAAAAGCTATGGATAATGATGAACTTTTATTACTGTGCAGTGAAACAATTAATATTGAAAATATTGATGTATTAAATAAGTGTCAAAATTACCTTGAATGTGCTGTTGCTTTAAGGGTTAAAATAACACAGGAAGAAGAAAGTTTGTTTTACAAAACAAATAAATCTGAAATTAATGTTCCTATTTCAATGCGTGCAATGCTAAATATTGCGATGAATTTTAAAAAAAGCGCTAATGTGATAGGCGTTGAAGTATGAACTTACCACATTTAGCACCTATGCTTTTTGCTAAAGAAGTATTAGAATTAAAAAAGAAAGAAGTACTTGTTAAATGTTCTTTTCCTTATGTTCCTAGTCTTGCTATGTTATGTGAAGCAGCGGCTCAAAGTAGTGCTGCTTTTTTAAATGAAGAGAAAGATAAGCCTGAGATAGGGTTTTTAATAAATATTAAAAATGTTTTGGAACTTAAAGTATTAAAAGAATGTGAATGTATTGTAAAAGTGATAAAAAATGTTGAACTTGAAAATATGAGTGAATATGATTTCGAAGTTATTTTTAATAATAGAATATATTCAAAGGGCACCTTAACAGTGGTAATCCCTTCTAAAATTTAAAAGGCATACAATGAAAAAAATACTTATACTTCTTATCTTTGCAATGAGTCTTTTTGGAAAAGAAACATCATCATTAACTTATGGATTAGGTCTTGGTTTTATCTCTGTTCCTTCGTATATTGGATCAAAAGAGCGTAAAAATCTTTTTTTGCCCTTTCCTTATATTGAATACAGAAGTGATAAAATTAATATTAATAGAGATGAAATCTATAGTGATTATTTTAAAACACAAAAAAGTAAAGTGCAACTTAGTTTAAGAGGAATGTTACCCGTTAAAAGTAAGGACAGTAAAAGAGAGGGAATGGATGATTTAGATGCCACTCTTGAAGTAGGGCCTAATTTTATATATCATTTAAAGCAAAATAAAATGAGCAGTCTTGATCTTGAGTTTCCTGTGCGTGCTGTTTTTTCTGTTGGCTCATCTGGTATTAGATATCAAGGATATTTGGCAAATGTAAACTTACATTATAAAGAAGAATTTTCAAATAATATAAAACTTACCCTAAAAACAGGTTTAGTGTGGGGTGATTCAGACTACCACAATTATTTTTATGAGATAAAAAAGAATGATGTTACTTCTAATAGAAGTGAATATCATGCAAGTAGTGGTTATGGTGGATGGCAGAATTCAATAGGTCTTAGTAAAAAAGATGATAAATTTTGGTACGGAATGTTTGTAAAATATTATAATTTAGACAAAGTCTCTTATTCAAAATCTCCTTTAGTGGAAACAAAATCTGCACTATTTTATGGGCTTGCTTTCTCTTATTTATTTTAAAATACTTAAAAGCAATATGTATAAATAGATTTGATATAATAAGTCTTAAAAATTAGATTATAAGGTTTATTAATGATTGATATTATAAAAGACAGTTCTACTAGGATTAAAACGGGGCTGATTCTATTTCTAGCTGCACTTATTATTGGTTATCTTGATTCCTATTTTATTATATGGTTGACTTTTGGGGCTTTACTTGTGATTGCTTTACAAGAGTCAATGAAATTATTTCAAATGAAAAGCCAAGAGGTTTATTATTATTCTGGAGCTCTTTGGTTTGTGGCTTATTTTTATCCTCATGCTGAAGATTTATTTTTCTTACTTTTACTTGTATATGCTTCTGTTCTTGCTTATTCTAAAAAACTAGACAAAAAGATTATTTTACCACTGCTATATCCAACTGCATCCTTTTTGTTTCTTCTTACTTTATATGCTGAGTTTGGAATTGAGAGTTTATTATGGTTATTAGTAATAGTTGCCGGAACTGATATTGGGGCTTATTTTGTAGGAAGATCAATAGGAAAAACAAAATTCTGTGAAACCAGTCCTAAAAAAACCCTTGAAGGGGTAGCTGGTGGTGTTGTTACTGCTGCTATTTTAGGAACTATTTTTGCTATTGAGCCTTTATCTTTATTTGGAGCTTTGGTTGTATCTGTAGCTGTTGCTCTTTCTTCTGTTTTTGGGGATTTATTTGAATCGTATTTAAAAAGAGAAGCTGGGGTTAAAGATTCTGGGGATATTTTGCCAGGTCATGGTGGAATATTAGACCGAAGTGATGGTTTCTTATTTGGGGCTATTATTATGTTACTTACTCTACGAGCTGTGATTTGATTTTATTAGGCTCAACCGGTTCTATTGGGGTTAATGCCTTAATTCTTGCTAAGAAGTTTTCTTTAGATGTTGAGGTTTTAGTAGCAGGAAGAAATATTTCTTTATTAAATGAACAAATAAAAGAATTTAATCCCTATTTTGTGGTGATTGCTTTAGAAGAAGATGTACATAAAGTAAATCATAAGAATGTACGGTACGGTGAAAAAGCAATTTTAGATGTCATTGAAGAAGCAAAATCAATGATGGTATTAAATGCTTTGGTTGGTTTTTTAGGGCTTAGACCTTCTTTAAAAACAATTGAGTGTGGTAAAAAACTTTCACTTGCAAATAAAGAATCTTTAGTAGTAGCAGGAGAGTTTGTAGATAAATCAAATTTAATGCCTATTGATTCTGAGCACTTTGGTTTATGGTACTTATTGCAAGACAAAAAAATAGATTCCATGACTATCACTGCTTCAGGAGGCTCTTTTAGAGACTATCCTTTAGAGTCTTTAAAAAATGTAAGCATAAAAGAAGCTCTTAATCATCCAAATTGGAGCATGGGAAATAAAATCACAATAGACTCAGCAACCATGACCAATAAACTGTATGAATTATTAGAAGCAAAATGGTTGTTTGATACTACAAAATTGGATGCTATTATTGAAACAAAGTCTTTAATTCATGCTTTGATTAATTTTAAAGATGGTAGTACAACTGCTCATTTTGCCCATGCAAACATGCAATTACCAATAGCTTATGCTTTAAAAACAAGAATAGATGAAAAAATATTAAAACCAGTAAATCTATTAGAAGTAGGTTCCCTGGAATTTAAAGAAATTAAAACAGATCGTTATCCTATTTGGGAAATAAAAGACTATATTTTAAACAATGCAAACTTAGGCGTGGTTTTAAATGCGGCGAATGAAATAGCGGTTGAAAAATTCTTAGCCTCAAAAATAGGCTTTTTGGATATCCCTAAAATCACCCTTGATGCTTTAAATAAGTTTTCACATGTAAAAGCGAATACTATTGACGATGTTTTTTTAATTGATGAAGAAGTAAGGAGTTATTGTGAGTCTTGATTTATTATTTCCTTTTGGAGTTTTATTGGCACTTGTTATTTATTTGATTTTTACGCGTAATGCTTTTGAGGGCAGAATGTTAAAACATTATGAAGACAAGTTTGATGAGTGGAAGAAGCATAATAAAGCAGCGCCTTCAAAAGACACACCAAAAGAACTGGTAGCTTTATTGTATAAAAAGAACTACAAGTATGAATTAGAAGTTTTTAAAAAAGAAGAATTAGAACTATTGAATATAAGTAAAATCAATATTAAGGAAATGACATGAAATTTATTTTATTAGTATTATCTTTTTGCATTTTTTTATCTGCAAAAGATACAGTAAGATTTTCAACTACGAATATAGTAAAAGATTTTAAAAATAAATTGATTTGGGTAGATGATAAAACTACGGTTACTATTAAACAATCGCATAAAGAAGCAGAACCTTATTGTGAAAATTTAGTGCATGCAGGTTTACGAAACTGGCGCTTACCCGATATTAAAGAGTTACAAACAATTGTTGATAAAAAGAACGATATTACTTATATAATAAAAGAATTTAAATATGCTTTACCTGATCAGTATTGGGCGATTAAAGCACATGCACGAACGTTTTGGTTTTATGCAGATTATATGCACTTTATTTCTGGAACGCCTTATTATGATAATAGAAATAAAAAAATCTATGTAAGATGTGTATCGAGTATGAAATAATGAGTAAAAAAGTACTGATTTTACATGGGTGGGGTGGAAGTTCTTATCCTCATTGGCAAGCGCATTTAGCTATGGACTTAATCAAAAAAGATTATACGGTTTCTTTTCCTTCTTTGCCTTGTAAAAATTTACCCAAACTAAATGAATGGATGAAGTATCTAAAAAAAGAATTAGAGCACTTTAAACCAGATATTGTAGTATGCCATTCTTTGGGAAATATTCTATGGTTTCAAATAGAAGAAGAATTAAACTTAAAAGTAGAAAAATTACTTCTGGTTGCCCCCGTACGAATTAATTGTGAGATAAAAGAATTGAATACTTTTTTTCCTTATTCTTATCCAAAAGATTTGAGAACAAAAGAAGCTTATTTAATTGCTTCAAGTAATGACCCTTATTTAAATGAAGAAGAAGCAAAAAACTTGCAAAAAGAATTAAATATTCCTATGACAATTCTAAAAGAGGCAGGGCATATTAATGCAGATTCTGGCTATGGGCCTTTAGAACTTGCTTTAGAGTTTATAACAAAAGAAAACAATAATGTATAAAAAAAATAATAAATGATTTTAAGTATGGTCCTCGTTCCTGCGGGATAAATCGCAAGCGATGTATGAATCAAGAAAAAAGGAAAAATAATAAATGATTTTAAGTATTGAATCAAGCTGTGATGACAGTTCTTTAGCAATTACTGACATAAAAACAAAAGAACTAATTTATCATAAAAAAATATCACAAGAACTACAACACTCAGCTTATGGGGGAGTAGTTCCAGAATTAGCAGCACGTTTACATGTAGAAGCTTTGCCTAAGATTTTAGAAGAATGCAAAGAATATTTTCCACAACTTAAAGCAATAGCTGTTACAAATGCACCTGGTTTATCTGTTACTTTAATGGAAGGTGTGATGATGGCAAAAGCTCTTGCTTTATCTTTAGACTTGCCTTTAATTGCAGTGAATCATTTAAAAGGACATATTTATTCTTTGTTTATAGAAAAAGAAAGTATTTTACCTATGAGCATATTACTGGTTTCAGGGGGACATACTCAAATTATTGAAGCCAATGCTTTAAAAGATATGAATATTATAGCTAGTACCATGGATGATAGTTTTGGAGAGAGTTTTGATAAAGTATCTAAGATGTTAGGTATGGGTTATCCAGGTGGTCCTGTGGTTCAAGACTATGCTTTAAAAGGGGATATTACACGTTTTGCTTTTCCTGTTCCTTTAAAACAAAGTCCTAAAATTGCTTTTTCGTATTCTGGGCTTAAAAATGCAGTGCGTTTAGCAATTGAAACTATTGATAAAAACAATGAACAAGACAGGGCAGATATTTGCGCCTGTTTTCAAAAAACAGCAGTAGATCATCTTATGCAAAAAATAAAAAAGCTTTTTAAAATCAAAGCTCCCAAAGATTTTGCAATTGTAGGTGGTGCAAGTGCTAATTTATATCTAAGAGGACAGTTAGAAGACTTATGTTCTCAATATAAAACGACCTTGCATTTATCTTCTTTACAATACTGTAGTGATAATGCAGCAATGATAGGAAGAGTTGCTTTGGAGCAATATAAAATAAATGATTTTGTAAGTATAGAAGATATAGATATACAATCACGAGTAAAGGATTTAGCATAATGTTTAGCATGGGCGCTTCTTTAGATGGCGAAAAGTATGATACAAAAAAAGAAGATAAGAAAAAACAGCCAAATAAAAGTATTCTACCTAAGAATCAACATCAGCTTGTTTTTACTTATGAAAAACGCAAAGGTAAGCCCGTAACCTTACTAGGGCGCTTTTACATAAAAGAAGAAGAGAAAAAAGCAGTCTTAAAACTACTAAAGAAAAAACTGGCTTGTGGTGGTGCTATTAAAGATGAGTGGATTGAACTACAAGGGGATGTAAAAGATAAAATAAAAGAAGTATTAACAAAAGAGGATTGGAAGTTTAAAAATTAAAAACTAAAAGGAAGAGCATGCAAAAAGTTTTTTATGAAGTGAATCAATTTGATCAGAAATGTTACGATGAATTTTTTTTAAGTGAAGACTTATTAATGGAACAGGCTGCTTTTTCTATGTGTACTTTTATTCAAAATAAGTTTTCTTCACATGAATCTGTTTTAATAGTAGCAGGTTCTGGTAATAATGGAGCAGATGGTATAGCACTTGCAAGAATGTTATACTCTTCTTATGATGTACGTTTATATTTACCTTATGATGCTAAAAGTCCTTTATGTAAACTACAACTCAAACGAGCACTTGCTCTTGGTATTGAGTGCTCTACTTATGTCTCAAAATGTGATGTAATAGTAGATTGTTTATTTGGAACAGGACTTAATAAAGAACTCGATGATATTTCAAAAACCATTATAGATAAACTAAACCGCCTAGATGCATATAAAATTGCCTGCGATATTCCAAGTGGAATAAATAAAAAAGGCCAAATACTCTCAAAAGCGTTTATAGCAGATACCACTATTACCATGGGTGCCCTTAAAACTTCTTTGTTTTCAGACCTTGCAAAAGATTATGTAGGTGAGATAACAGTATCAAATTTAGGAATACAGCGTGAGTGTTATGAAGGCTCTACTTCTGTATTTTTATTGGATGAAAAAGACATTCGTTTGCCCTTACGTACTAAAAAGAATGCTCATAAAGGAAGTTTTGGACATGCTTGTATTGTAATAGGAGAAAAAGAAGGTGCAGGAATATTATGTGCTGATGCTTGTTTTTCTTTTGGGGCGGGATTGGTTACCACAATAAGAGAAGAAAAACTAAGTCTTCCTTATCATATTATGCAAAAGAGTAAAATTCCTTCAAATACTACTGCTCTTGCTTTAGGAATGGGTTTAGGAAAGTATGGTAAAGATGAACTAAAAAAAATACTAAATCTAAATATAAAAAAAGTAATAGATGCTGATATGTTTTATGAAGAACTCTTAAAAGACTATTTAGATGAAAAACTAGTATTAACGCCTCATCCAAAAGAGTTTGTATCCTTATTAAAACTAACAAACTTAGCAAATATAAGCGTAAAAGAATTGCAAAACAATAGAATTCATTATGCACTGCTTTTCTCAAAAACGTATCCTAAAACAACACTTCTCTTAAAAGGTGCCAATACCTTAATTGTAAATGACGAACACTTATTAATCAATACCCTAGGAAATGTAGCTTTGAGTAAAGGCGGAAGTGGAGATGTATTATCAGGACTAATTTTGGCCCTCTTAGCTCAAAACTACCTACCTTTTGAAGCTGCTTATGTAGCTTCTTTAGCTCACAGTATTGCATCAAATAACTACAGTAAAAACAACTATTCTCTAAGTCCACAAGATTTAATAAATGAGGTAAAATGTATATAATTATTCAAACTACAACAAAGAATAAAAAAGAAGCTAAAAAACTGACAAAACTTTTAATTACTAAGAAACTAGCTGCATGCATACAAATAAGTAAAATAAACTCTTTTTATACCTGGGAGAATAAACTTTGTGTGGACAAAGAAAGACTCTTAAGTATTAAAACAAAACAAGAACATTATGAAGAAATAGAAAAATTAATAAAAGAAAATCATTCTTATGATACGCCTGAAATAATATCCTATGAACTAAATAATCTTTCAAAAGAGTATGCATTATTTATAAATGAAAATACACAATAGTTTTAATAAATAAGCCTGTCTCTCTAAGAGAGCAAACTTATTTGATAATTTCTTTTAAAGATAGGAGTATTTTATCAATATCCTCTACATTATTATAAAGATGAGGTGAGAAACGTATGTATTGTTGTCTCTTATGTGCAATGACGCCTCGTTTTTTTAATTCATTTACAACATAAGCTGTGTCTTTATTCTTGATGGTACACGTAATAATAGAGGTTCTTTCTTCTTTTTCTTGTGCGGAAGCTATTTTTGCATCCAGTGTGTTTAAGCCCTCTAAAAGTTTGTTCGCTAAAACCATATTGTATTCAAAAATTTTAGAAATACCTATATCAGTAAGATATTTAATGGATGCCTCTAGTCCTTTAATACATCCAAATGCCATAGTTGAGGATTCAAATCTTCTTGCACTAGGAGCATATGTTAGTCGCTGTGGATCTAAATCCCACATGTCTATATGTGATCTAAATCCCACAAAACCAGGCTGCAATTGTAATTGTAATTCGGGTTTTATGTACATTAAAGCAGCTCCAAATGGCCCACATAACCATTTATACGCCCCTGATATTATAATATCTGCCCCACTTAAAGGCGCATCAATAGGAATAGCACCCGCTGATTGAGTAGCATCTACTACTAATAAAGCTCCATGTTCATGGGCAGCATCTGCTAATTTTCTTAAATCATATACTTGTCCCCCTGTATATTCAACATGAGAAATAGATACAACAGAAGTATTTTTATCAATTTGTTTAATAATATCATCTATTTTCACGTAAGAATCTGTAGCTTTTACAAATCTCATTTCACAGGAGGTATGTGCAGCAATTCTAAGCCATGAAAAAGAAGTACTTGGAAAAACAATTTGTGTGCTAACCACATTTTGACCTTTTTGTGGCATTATGGCCCAAGCTACTGAGTTTAAGAGTTCAGAAAAAGAGGACCCGCCAGCAATATCTTTTTCATTGCATGAAAATAATTTCGCCCCTTCTTTTCTAAGGCCATCATATGCAGTTTCTTCGGCTACATCATTAAAATCCAAGCAACCATTAATGGCTACATTTTTTTGCCATGATGTAATGACATCACAAGCACTTAAGGGCATCAAAGAGACATTTGCCGCATTAACATAAGCTATGTCTTTTGTCAGTGGAAAGTCTTCTTTGTTTACAAGATTATTCATTTTTTTCCTTTGTATTTTTATTCTTTATATAAGTATATATTCCTAAAATTGAAAAAATTAACCAAAAAAACTCCATTAAAAAAGCAGATAGATTAAAATCAATAAGAAGAGAGATTAGAATGAAAAAAGCTCCAATAGCATTCAAAAGAGAATAGGATAAATCTTTGACATGAAGTTTCCCTAATTGCACTAAAGCATAAGCGATTAAAATCATAATAACACCTAAAATACCAATAATGTCATAGATCATATTTTTCCTTTTTTAAAGTATAACGGGTAAAAAGAATAAAATAAAGGTAAATTCTTCGTATTTATGTGCAAAACTACCTTTTTATGGCTTGTGATTGATATTTAAGTCTGTATTCTTTTAAGGTAATTTTTTCGTATTTTTTAAAAAATCTTCCTAAAGTTGAAATATCCTTAAAATTCAAATAAGAGCATATTTCTTTAATACTTTTATGTGAATAACACAATAAATACTGGATTTCTTTTATTATCCGCGTATGAATACAATAAAGGGCACTTTTGTTATGTGTATCTTTTATAATCTTACTTAAATATTTGGGTGTAATTCTTAGTATGAAAGCGTAGTCTTGCAAGGTTTTTTTTGTTAAGAATGACTCTTCTATTAAAGATAAAAATTGATTTGATAATTCTTCTTGCCTTGTATATACTACTTTTTTATTATTGAGTTTTTCTCTTTTTAATAAATACAGAATTTGTGTTAATAATACTTTAATGAATTCTATATAGTTTATGTCTTTCTTTTTAAATTCACAATCAATTTGTTTGTAGAGTTCAAGAACTTTATTAAAAGAAGTAGTATCTAAAAGAGCTAAGGCCTGATTTTTTCTATGAAATAAAATTAATTCTTTTATCTCTTTTGTTAAAAAGTTTTCATCAAATAAAATAATGTATTCATGGCTATTTTTTTCATATAAAAAGGAGTGCATATCTTTTGCTAGGATTAATTGTAGAGAACGGGGCAATATTTTATACTCAAATTGATTGATTTGACGCCTTGATGTACCCACAAGGGAAAGATTTAGTTCATAATAACCACACTTTATAGGTATGCCTTTTAATCCCTCCCCATTATTTTCCAGAACAATACAAGAATTAACTTCAAAATCTTTAGCATAAATATCCATACCAAAATAGGGCTTTTTTGCATAAAGGTTTTTATCAATTTCAAGACTTTTTTTAAGAGATACCAGTGACATTTTTACCTTTCTTTCTTATAAGAATATTAACATAAGATAGAGAAAAATAAAAATGCTAATATTCTAGATTTTTTTTGTTCTTAATTAGGACTAAAACTTCTACGTTTTATAAGATAGTTTTAAAACAGTTAGGAACTAATGTAAATGTATAATTATTATCTAATATCTTTTCAAATATAATTTACTTATAGCATTTAAAAAAGGACTCTTATGAGAAAAATTCTTCATACAATGACATTATTTATAATACTTGCTCTTTTTACAGGGTGTGCAATTACAAAAACAGTGGTAGGTGATTTTTATTTAGAACATAAAAAGTATGACAGTGGACAGAAGTATTTTAAAAATAAACTAAAAGAGAATAATAGCGACGCTTCTTCACAATACTATTATGGACGTTTTCTTTTGCTAAAAAAGAATGAAAAAGAAGCGCTTGTTCATTTGAAAAAAGCAGTTGCATTGGATAATAAAAATGCGGATTATCACAGTTGGTTGGCTATTGCTTATTCCAGACAGAAAGAATATAACAAAGAAAGAGAAGCTTATTTAAAAGCGCTTAAGATAAATAAAAATCATTTGCAGTCATTGACGTACTTAGCACATAACTATTATGAAGCTAAAGAATACAAAAATGCCTTAAAATACTATGCAAAATCGCTAAAACTTCAAAAATTTAATCATGCTTCTTTATATAACAGAGCTTTATCTTTAAACAAACTAAGAAGAATGCCTGAGGAAAAACTAGCATGGCTTGCGTATTTAGAATATTACCCTTCTGGCTTATTTGCCCAAAAAGCAGTTCGGTTTTTAAATACTTTGGGAAGTTTTGATTATAGAAATCATATTATAGGAATAAGAACCCTTACACTTAAAAATATACGTTTTGAAAACTTTGAAGCAACAATTGATAACTCTTCCAATAGTTCCTTAGATCTATTGGGCAAAATATTAAACAAAAAAACTAAAATTGACATTCATATTGTTGTATATCAACAAAACAATATTTTATTGGCCAAAGAAAAAGCAAAAAGTATTCAAAAATATCTTCTTAAAAAGTACCCAAATATTGACGCATCAAGATTAAAACTAAGTTGGTTTGATACAGCTAAAATACTTTTGATAAATAAAAGAAAATATATTCGGGGAGAACATGTCGATTTTATTAGCATAAATGAAAAAAAGAAATAGGAGAATATTATGAGAAAATTAGTATTAAGCGTTATTACAAGTAGCTTGTTACTGTGTGTAAATCCTTTGTTTGCTTTAGAGCATGAAAGCTCGGAACTTGGTTCTACCGCACAAGCACAAAAAGCTGAAAATCTAGCAAGCGCAGCACAAGAAAGCGCGCAAGGAGATATCGATACATCCCAAGAAGAAGTGGATTCCAAACAAAGTGAAGTAACTTCTAAAGAAGGGGACTTGCAAAGTGCGCAAGAAGCTTTTACAAACGATCCTACTCCTGAAACACAAGAAGCTTTAAATACTGCACAAGATGCTTTGTCCCAAGCACAAGAAGATTTAGAAACAGCAATTTCTTCTTTATCAGATGCTTCAGGTACGACAGTGGAAGAAATCAATGACATGAGAGAGCAAGGTATGGGTTGGGGAGAAATAGCCAAAGAAATTGGTGTACATCCAGGTACTTTAGGTTTGGGGAGGAATAAAGATAATGCACGAAATAGAGACAGCGAATCTTTTTCAAATAAGAATTCAAATAAAGCAGAAGGAAATAATAAGGGTTTATCCGGAAAAGCAAATAAAGAAAATGCTTCTGGAAATGGAAATACGGGTGGACAAGGAAACAGCGCAGGAAAAGGAAACAGTGGGGGAAATAACAATGCCGGAGGAAATGGAAAAGGTGGCGGCAAAAACAAGTAAGTTTAGTAATAAAACAAATACTAGTGCAGCTTGATTTATATATAAGATCAGACAAAAATCTTATATATAAATACGTAGAATCACTTTGTGAATTAAGTAAAAAAATAAAGCTATTTGATAAAACACTCAATTCCTATCCCACTACTTACCTCTTACTAAATAATAAGCTTTAAAGATACCTTCAATAACAAAAAAGTAATCAAATAATGGCATTCTCATTATATTCAATTAATTATTAGTATAGAAATAACAAAAATAATAAAAAGATATTCCTATTTTTAAAATTATTAGTAAGTAATTCTCAATAAAAATAATAAAAGTTTCTTATCTCTCACTACTTTTCTTTAATTATCTAAAATATTTTTTATATAAATACCATAAATAGGTATCTAGTTGTGATAAAAAAATATTTTTATAATTATAAATTAAATTTCAAAATAAACTATTTTTGTGACGCAAACTGTGACAGGTTTTGAGTATGATTATTAATATTTTAAATAAACAATTTTATTAAGTAATAATAATTATTATTTATATAAGAAAAAGATAAGTAAAGTTTCAGTAAACTCTCATGAAAATTATAAAAAACAATTTATTGATATTTATATAAAACAAAAGCTAATTAAAGGCATTACATAAATGAAAAATATAGTTCTTTTCCTTTTCCTTCTATCAAGTGTAAATTTAACTGGAAATTCAAGTAAGAAAGATTCACTTGAGACTAAAAAAAGAGAATTAAGTATTACTGGTACTTTAGATGAGAGATTAACGATTTCTTTACTTTCTTATTATGTAAGTAATAATGATGAAAATAAAGCTTGCGTTAGAAAAGACTTTAATACAGGTTCAAATAAAAAAATCTTAACCGTTAGAGGTCAAGTAATAAATAGCAAAACGTTTAATATAAAACTTCCTATAGATTTAGTTGATAAGTCTGCTTGTAAATGGGATTATAGCTCTAGCAAGATTAAGATATACAGAAAACACGATGATGGACAAAAGAATTCTTATTCTAAGTATGTTCTTTTAAGTGCCTTTAGTGCTTCTTATAATACCTTTGATAAAACAGGCATAACAGTTGCAGGTCATAGCCCCAAAGTTACAGCAGGGGGACATACCGGAGTAAAAGGTGTAGGAAGAGAATTTTATGAGGTACCTAATAAGTATTTTTTTCTAGGGAAAGCTATTGGTTTTAGATGTGAAACAGAATATTATTATTTTAAAAAATTAAAAAGAGAAGCAACTTATTTTTGGTGCTCTCCTACAAAAATAAAAAAAGCTCAAGGTTTAGATGAATTAAAAAGTATGAGTATTAACTTAGATATTTTTGTTGATGAAAGTAAGTATAAATTTGTACCGTATAAATTAAGCCGTTATGAGAAAATCAAACTATATCTAAATGAACTATTTGCTAAGAATAAATGGGGACAGGCACCTTTAATTAAATAAGTACAAAAATTTCATAAATTCCGGGAACAGTATAGATAATTAACTAGGTGTTAATTAGTCTAGAGTGCTTTAATAGAAACAAGTAGAAAACAACAATTTAAAAGGTAAGAAAATGAAAATAAGTATAGGTATAAGTACAACGTTAGTGTTAGGATTTTTATTTACAGGATGTACAAGTTATAGAACAGATTCAGGGTTAAGTATTCCAGCGAAGAATATGAAACCAGAAATATTAGTGACAACGTCTTCGTTAAAGGATATAAACTGTAAAAGTATAGAGGAAATAAGCGTAAGTATAAAAAAACTAACCGCTTTTCATGATGATCCAACAAAAGAACAAGTTGATTATGTTTTAGCTAAAAAAGGAAAAAAGCTGCATGCTAATGTAATAAGAAATGCGACATACAAATCAGGAGTCGGATTTACTACCTGGGGTTATATGGATGGTTTTGGTGAAGCGGCTAAGTGTGAGTTTGTAAAATAAACAGTGAATCTTAAATGTATTAAGCCTACTTAGAATAGAATCATGTAGAAAATTTTAAGAAGGTTTTTTATGACATTTAATGCACTTGCACGTGAGTATGTTTCTCTTGTTTTATCTCTTGGGAAACATCATGAATATTATATAGATGCGTATTACGGACCAGATGAATTAAGAAGTGATACTCTTATTTCTTTGGAGGATTTATTATTGTCTTTTAATACTTTAATAAAACAAGTAGATGCTTTTGTTATTGATGAAAAACAAGTACGGCGCAAAGAGTTTTTGTATCTTCATCTTTTGAGTGCACGAACTTTTCTTAAGATGATTCAAGGAGAAAAAGTTTCTTTTAATGAAGAATCAAAAGCTTTATTTGATGCCGTTTCTCCTGTTATAGAGGAAGATACACTAAATACTTATTTAGATGAGCTTTCTTCTTTATTATCCTTTCCTGCTTCTTTAAATACTGCTATGAATCATTTTATGCAAGACTTTATTATTCCAAGAGATAAATTGGATCTTGTTTTTAAAGCTGCCATGTCTGAGAGTCGTTTACGATGTAAAGAATATATAGACTTAGCTAGTAATGAAAACTTTGAGATAAAGTATGTGCAAGATCAAGTATGGAGTGCTTATAACTGGTATAAGGGAAATAACTATAGTGTGATTGAGCTTAATACGGATTTTCCTATGTATATATCCAGAGCCCTTGATTTAGCTTGCCATGAAGCATACCCTGGACATCATGTTTTTAATTCTTTAATGGAGAAACATTTGGTCAATGAAAAAGGTTGGATTGAGTACAGTGTATATACACTTTATTCTCCCTTATCTTTATTAGCAGAGGGAAGTGCTAATTATGGAATTGAACTGTGTTTTGATGAAGAGAGAAAAAGAGATTTTGAAGTGAATGTTTTATTTCCAATAGCAGGCATTTCTAAAAGCAAGGCTGAACTATATTATAAAGTACAAGAGGTAGTGAAAAAACTCTCTTATGCGGTAAATATGATTGCACAACAATATCTTGATTCACTTATTAGTGAAGAAAAAGCAATAGAGCTTTTAATGAAATATAATTTAAGCTCTAAAGAAAAATCCATACAGCGTTTGGCATTTATTAAAGCCAATCGTTCTTATGTGATAAATTATAATTTAGGAGAAGATATAGTTAAAGATTATATCAACAAACATAAAAAGAATGGAAGCGAAAAAGAAAAATGGGCTATTTTTCATGATTTATTAAAAAACCCAAAAACAGCTTCGATGATGCTAAGGACTTAAGATGTTAAAAAAATGGAACAATGAAGATAAAAAAAAGTGGTTTAATGAACAGAAGATACAACGCTCGTATAAGGATGAGGTGGTGTCAAAATTAAATGCCTGTACAAAGGATTTTAACATTACTACTTATGCTTCTTTGTTAGTAGATGATAAAAAATATGAATTCTATTCACTGGAATCAAAAGATTTTGATATTAAGAAAGATACGGTCTTAGTTACAGGAGGAGTTCATGGATATGAAACAAGTGGAATAAAAGGAGCATTAGATTTTTTGTTAAATCATAGCAAGGATTATTTACAGAACTTTAACTTTATTATTGTGCCTTGCGTAAGCCCTTGGGCCTATGAGAGTATTAATCGTTGGAATGCTAAAGCTATTGATCCTAATAGAAATTTTGTTCCCAATAGTAGCAGTGAAGAAGCACGTTTTTTATTTGAATACATCACTTCTTTAAAGCTTGAGTTTTTACTTCATGTAGATTTGCATGAAACAACCAACAGTGATAATACAATTTATAGACCTGCTTTAGCCAAACGTGATGGAATAGAAGTAAAAGATTGGGAAATTCCTGATGGGTTTTATTTAGTAGGAGATGTTCATGATCCTAAACATGATTTTCAAGAGGCCATTATTAAAGAAGTAAAAAAAGTAACCAAAATTGCTCCCAGTGATAAAAACAATAAAATCATTGGAGAAAGCATTTCACAAGAAGGCGTAATTAATTATGAAATAAAAGCTTTGGGTTTATGCACTGGTTTTACTAATGCAATTTTTAATACAACAACTGAGGTTTATCCAGATAGCAAAAACGTAAGTGAAGAAGAATGTATAAAAGCACAAGTAGTTACTATTTGCTCTGCATTAGAATATTTAATTAAAAATAAAAGTTATACTTTATAAATTTATTTTTTAGAATATTGGTCTTTTTTTTGATTTTTTTCAAAAGAAAAAGAATTTTGAAATTTGTCCTCAATTATCTTGACATGTAAGTACAATTCTTATATAATCCCTCTCACAAAACAAGACAAGCGTTTTTGTTTTTGTTGTCGGGGCGTAGCGCAGTCTGGTTAGCGCACCTGGTTTGGGACCAGGGGGCCGGAGGTTCGAATCCTCTCGCCCCGACCATTTTTAAATTTGTTGGTAGGTATAGCTCAGTTGGTTAGAGCATCGGTTTGTGGTACCGAGGGTCGCCGGTTCGAACCCGGTTACTTACCCCATTTTTTAAATACTTTAGTTTTAATGCTTCCATAGCTCAGCTGGATAGAGCAACGCCCTTCTAAGGCGTAGGTCGCACGTTCGAATCGTGCTGGGAGTACCATTTTATAAGTGACCCGTTAGCTCAGCTGGTAGAGCATTTCCCTTTTAAGGAAGTGGCCGATGGTTCGAATCCATCACGGGTCACCAGTTATATTCTTCAATTTTAAGTTACAATCAAAACATACATTCATATCAATATAAATAACACTTATCCTCCCTTTTATTAATCAAAAAAACAATTCAGATATTAATCCTATAAACTCTTCTTCTTTTAAAGAATAATAAGTAAAATAAACTTGTATTATAATCTATGATTAATTATTCTAAGTTCAAATATAAAAGGATTAATATATGAAGTGGTTTTTAGGTATCTTTGCAGTTATAGTTATATATTCAATAGTTACAGGAAATTTAGGTGGAGCCAAAGATGCAGCTAACAATTATTCAAAAGTAATGCGTGGAGATAAATAAAAGATGGACGTATCCACCTTTTATGTTTAAAATCCCAAAGCACTCGATGTACTTCTTCTTGGATCAGCCGCTCCATAAAACTTACCATCTTTTATCATGATACTTTGAATAGCGCCCATTGCTTTTTTCTGAACTACTTTATGACCTTTTTGTTCTAAAAGTTTAATAGTATCACTACTTAAACCTTCTTCTACTCGAATTTCATCTGGTAACCATTGGTGATGAATTCTAGGAGCGGAAACAGCTGCTAAAATATTAAGATTGTGATCAATTACATTAGAAATTACTTGTAGGGTCGTTGTAATAATTCTAGATCCTCCAGGACTCCCTGTTACTAAAAAGTTTTTACCGTCTTTTTTTACAATAGTAGGGGACATAGAACTTAACATTCTTTTATTGGGTTCAATTTTATTAGCTTCTCCTCCAATTAAACCGTAAGCATTAGGCACTCCTGGTTTACTTGAAAAATCATCCATTTCATTGTTTAATAAAAAACCAGCACCTTTAACTACAATTCCTGAACCATAAGAGAAGTTAATTGTATAGGTATTTGAAACAACATTTCCAAATTTATCAGCTATTGAGAAGTGAGTGGTTTCATTACTTTCATAAGGAAGAGGATTACCTGCTCTTAAATCTTTGGATACTGTGGCTTTATTGGTAATACTTTTTGTTAATTCTTTGGCATATTCTTTTGATGTAAGGCCTTTTAGAGGAACGCTTACAAAATCACTGTCGCCTAAATATTCAGCTCTGTCTACATAAGCTCTTTTCATTGCTTCTGCCATAATATGGATATTTTGCGCACTGTTATGACCCATGGCTTTAATATCGTAGTTTTCCATGATGTTTAGAATTTGGACTACATGTGCACCTCCAGAACTTGGAGGTGACATAGAGTAAATATCATACCCTCTATAGTTTCCATGAACAGGTTTTCTAATAGTAGCTTTATAGTTTTTCATATCATCCATTGTAATAAGACCGCCATGTTTTTTCATGTCTTTTACAAGTAATTTGGCTGTTTTCCCTGTGTAAAATTCTTTTACACCATTTTTAGCAATACGTTTTAAGGTTTTTGCTAAATCTTTTTGAATAAAAATATCACCTACTTTATAAGGAGAACCATCTTTTTTGTAAAATATTTTTTTAGTGGCTTCATAACGCTTGAGTCTTTTTTGTTTAGCAGTGGTTCCTTTATTAAATCTAGCACTTACTACAAAACCTTTTTGTGCCAGTTTAATAGCAGGTTTAAGAGCTTCTTTTAAGGTAATCGTTCCATATTGTTCAAGTGCCAGTGCAAGTCCTGCTACTGTTCCTGGAACTCCTGCTGATTGATGGGAAAATCGTGAGAGTTTTTTATCAACATTTTTGTTTTTATCTAAAAACATATCTTTATAAGCAGCAGCTGGAGCTTTTTCTCTGTAATCAATAGCAATTACTTTGTTTGTTTTTTCATTGGATACCAGCATAAAACCACCTCCCCCAATATTTCCAGAACGAGGTTGTGTAACAGCAAGTGCAAAAGCAGCTGTAACTGCCGCATCAATGGCATTTCCCCCATTTTTCAATACTTTTAGTGCTTCTTGTGTAGCTAAATAATGACTGCTTACTACCAAGCCATTTTGAGCTTCTACAGGTACAGATCTATCGCCTTCAAGTATACTTTGAGCAAAAATACTTTGCACCAATATTAGAAGTGTACATATTTTAATTTTCAACATATCTTCTCCTTGTAAATAATGTAATTAAGTATTTAATTATCTAATAAAAGAACAACTTATTTAAAATTAATACGTAATTACTAAAGAAAAGTTTAACGAAAAATTAATTAGTTTACAAATATTATAAATATAATTTAAAAAGAGTGATAAATAGGGAAAAAAAGTTTAAAGATAATTAATTAAATTTTTCTAAATATTCTTTGTTTTTCATTTTTTGCTTATTTTCATACATTCTTGCATCTGCTATTTCTAATATATCAGTAAAAGTATCCTCTTTTACAAAACTTGTAATTCCATAAGAATAAGAGAATTGCAAAGTATCAGTAATCTTTGATTTTAATTTTCTTTTAGCAAGTTTTTCTTGAATTTTATCTAAAAAATTAATGAGCCGGTCTTTTGGCAAATGATTATTAAAAACAATCATGAACTCATCTCCTGCATAACGAACCAAACTGGTATTGTGTCCTTTAATTTCATCTTGCAAATAAGTAGAAAGATATTTTAAAACCATATCTCCCATTATATGACCATAAGTATCATTAACATATTTAAAATTGTTTAAATCAATAAAAACAAGATATCCATCATCAATGAATTTTTCATCAAAAAGATAATAATCTAAAAACCATTTTCTATTTTTAGCTTTTGTTAGAGTATCTGTACAAAGTTGTTCTTGTAAAGACTCAATCTTTTTTTGCATTGCTACTATTTCCTTGTGGACAATTAAAAGTGCACTTGCATTTTTATTCTCAATTGCAAGTTTTGCATTAGAGGTTGTTTGATGAAGAGAACTAAGATTGGAAGAGGTTTCATTTGTAATATTTACTAATTCATCTTTATCTTGGAAAAGACTTTTTAGTACAATATCTTCTTCTTCTAAATCTAAATCACATTCTTTTGCATGCAGTGAGAACTGCTGTGAATAATCACCTGGTAGAACAATATCTTGTGCTTTGAAAGTTTTGATTGTTTTATATGTTACTTCTTTTAATAGATTTTTCATAAGAACCTTTTCTAAAATATGTTGCTATATCTTTTATTATAAATAGCATCCTAATAATTTTAAGTTAATTAAACAAAATATTTATAATTTAATAACAATTTAAAATATATTATATATTAAAAGTACAAATAATCCTAGCTTTTATCAAAAACTTTGAAATGAATAAGTAATTTTGGTAATAAAAGTAAAGCAGAAGCTAAAATACTAAACATTACTACTACCGTTAATAAACCAAAATAAATGGTTGGAATCAAGTTTGACAGTACTAAAATAGAAAAACCAAGGATGACAGCTAAAGAAGTGTAGGTCATTGCATAACCAATCGTATTATGGGATCTTTGCATGGCATTCACATATGATTTGTCTTTTTGAAATTCTTCTTTGTAACGATGAATATAATGAATGGTATCATCTACTCCAATTCCAATAGAAATAGCAGCAATAGTTATAGTCATAATATCTAAAGGAATGCCACCCAATCCCATAAATGCAAAAATAATACCAATGGGTACAAGATTAGAAAAAATAGCAATAAGAGCAATTTTAAAAGATCTAAATAAAAGTAAAAACATAAAAAATAAAATAAGTATTACTAAAAACATAGTTTTAATTTGCGAATCAAATAAAGACTGCAACATATTATTGTACAAAATCATAAGTCCACTTAATCGTATTTCATCATTGGGAAGTATTTTTTCTAAGTCTTTGTATATTTTTTTTATTAGTTCATCTCTTCTTAAAGAAGGATTTGAATCAATAATTCTGCTTGAAAAACGTACCTGATTGAATTGTATATTAATATAAGGACTTAAAACCAAGTCTTTGTATTCAAGTGGAATTTCATTGTAAAGCAAAGCCAATTTAAAACTATCAAGCTCTTCATTTTCATTAAGGAGTTTTCCAATTTGTAGTAAAGTAGCAAAAGATTGAACGAAACCAATTTCTTCTAAAGATGAAAGATAATTGTGAACTGCATGAATCTTATCCATTTTATCTTGGGTGAACCAATATTTATCATCTTGTGCTTCTTCTTCAAATTCTTCATCAAAAGAATCTTCATTCTCTTCAACAAAAGAATCTTCATTTTCTTGTTCAAAAGAGTCTTCATTTTGAAATGTTAAGATGATATCTAAAGGTGTTGTTCCCCCCAGTTTCTCATCTATTGTTAACATACTTTTATAAATTTGTGTGTCTTTTTTAAAATAAGAGATAAAAGAATTTTCAACAATAAGTTTGGATATACCAAAAAAAGAAATTAGGATAAAAAATCCTGTAAATAGAT
Organism: Campylobacteraceae bacterium; assembly: GCA_013215945.1. Classification (NCBI taxonomy): domain Bacteria; kingdom Pseudomonadati; phylum Campylobacterota; class Epsilonproteobacteria; order Campylobacterales; family Campylobacteraceae; species Campylobacteraceae bacterium. Next base: position 20,478 of record JABSOM010000016.1, on the reverse strand, counting down.
AAATTTTATAAGAATCATTTTGTACAAAATTAGCAGATGTTTGTATAAAAGAATACTTTTTTATACTGCTTTTAGTTTTACTTGTTTTTGGCAAACAAATTAAAATAGCAGGAAAAATAATAAAAGACAATAATAAAGATAAAAAAATTCCTACACTCATCATCCAGCCTAAGTTAATCACAGGTGCAATTCCAGAAAAAATCAAAGAAGCAAAACCAGCAATGGTAGTAATAATGGCAAAAAATGAAGGTTTAAATTTAGACAGCATGGTATTTAAAACAAGATTTTTTTGTGATGTTTTGCTGTATTTTTGTGCCAATTCATTGTACCTGACAATTAAATGCAATATTATAGAAATAGTAATGATTAATTGTAAAGCAATAAAATTAGAAGAGATTACGGTAATCTCCCAAGCAAAAAATCCCAGTGCCCCAGCACTTGCAATTACGGAGCACACACAAATAAGTATAGGAATAAGAACCCATTTTATTTCTTTAAAAATAAGGAATAAAACAATCATGAGTATAAGAATTAAAGCACTTCCATATACAAGTAAATCATTTTTTACAAAAGTGACTATATCATCAGCTATCATATTAACCCCACCTAAAAAAATGCGGGAATTATTTTCATATTTTTTTATAATGTTTCTTATCTCTTGGATATTCAGGTGTTCAATCTTTCTTATTTTATCCCTATAGGCTTTAAATGAAAAATTTAGGTTTTTAAGTTTTTCTTTTTCGATTCTGTTTAAATTTTGAGTGTATTGTTTCGCTTTTAGGGCATTTCTTTGTTCTAATAAGAAAAAATACTGCTCATCTTTTTTTAAATTAATAAGCAAACTTGTTGTTTTAAAATCAGTGCTAACGAGATTGTTTCTATATAAAGGAGAGTTTAAAAACTCTTTTTTTACAAGTGTTTTATCGCTTTTATTATCTTGGAGTTTTTTTATATCATTAAGTAAGTCTTTTAAACCTCTTACTGGGGATAATAACAAAGGCACATTTAAAATTGAAACAATACTTTCTACTCGTGGCAGTTTTAGTATTTCATCCGAAAGTGATTTTAAATCATCTAAGCTTGTTTTACTTAATAAATCTTCTTTAGGTTCATAAGTAATAACCAAAAAATCGCCTTTTTCATAGCGTTTTTTCATTTGTCTTGAAAATTCTAAATCTCTGTCATTTTGTAAAAGTAAGGTTTCAGCAGATGCATCTATTTCTAATTTAAAAGCATAGTATGAAAATACTAATAAAGCACAGAATAAGAAAGAAAGTACCCTTAAAGGGTATTTTAAAATGAGCTTAGAATAAAAATTACGTAACATTATAAAGAATTAATAAGTGCTTCTAAAGTATTATCTTTCAAATACGCAGAGAATTGTTTTCTATAGGTTTGAATAATACTTACGCCTATGATTTTAACATCATAAATCAGCCAATCATTGTTTTTGTTTTTATGAAACTTATAAATAATTTCAAAGCTTGCATCTTTTCCTAATAAATCAGTATAGAGTTGTATTCTATTTTTTTTCTTTTTAAACAACTCTTTTATAAGAACCTTTTCATCTGTATACAAATCGAGTTTATCCATATAAGAAAATTTTAGTTTCTTTTCAAAAGATTTAGCAAAAGCATCTTTTTGTTGAGATGAAAGTTTTTTCCAATTTTTACCAAGAGAAATTTTACTCATAGTTTTGTAATCAAAAATACTGTCTAATAGGTTAAATACTTTAGATGCAGTGGTTTTTTTGTCTAATTCTTTATTTTGCATAATTACTAAAATAGAATCTATTTGCGTTTTCATTACTTCTTTAATTTTGTTTTCTTCTATTGCATGTAGGCTTAAACTTACAGCCAATAAAATAAAAATTGTTTTTAATAATACTTTCATTTTATTCCTTTATCTCATGATTTCTTTTTTGTTCATATATTTCTTTTAAGAAAGGATATAAATCTATTGCATCTTTTTTAAGATTTTCATATTGACCTAATTTAAAAGAAGTAGAATTGACTGTTTCTAGTGTTTTAAGTCCTATTGATTTTTCTAAATTGTCTGGTATTTTCCAAGATTTTTTCTCTGTTGAAAAGGTAGGATCTAACATCCCATCAACAGAAAAACCAATTAAATCTCTTACATTAGAAGGTCCAAAAATAGGCAATACTATATGAAAACCAGAACCAACACCCCAATATCCTAAGGTTTGTCCAAAATCTTCTTTATGCTCTTTTAAATTAAAACCCTCACTTGCTGGATCAAAAAAACCTAAAAAACCTATAGTTGAATTGATTAAAAATCGTCCTGTTTCTTCTCCTGCTTCTTGAAACTTAAATTGCAGAACATTGTTTACAAAACGAATAGGGAACATCAAGTTTGAAAAGAAATTAGATACCATTCCTCTTACATCTTTATGAATAACATCTGCATAAGTACTAGCTACTGGGCTTAATGCATAGGTATACAATACATCATTAAATTGTGTCATAGCTTGGTTGTAGTATTTTAAGGGATCTAAATCCTCTTCTTCATTTGAAAATTCATCATCAAAATCATCTTCGTTTTCACTTATATCATTCTTGTGAAGTTCAATAACATCTTTGTTGGGATGTATCTCTTTTTTATTGCTACAGGCAGTAAACAATAATATTGTAAAAACGCATAGAAAAAGTATTTTCATTAAAAACCTTATTTTTGACATTATATAATAAAAATACATCATTTTTAATAAATTAATAAGTAATTTATATGGATTTTGTCCATCTTTTTAAAAAATCTTCACGAGAATAGATAATTGCACCCAATTTTTCTTTATAAGCCATGAGCGCGTGACCCAGATTCCAAAAATGGTATCCCTTCTCATTTAAATATTTTCCTAATAATACCAACTGAAGTGTTCCATAATTATTATAAGCTCTATTGCTATAACCACTTAAAGAAGTGTATGTTTTTCCTATGGTATAACCTATTTCACAAGCCATAAGCATTTCACCTTCATAAACCTCAAAACAATTTAAGCTAAAGTCAATGCTTTTATGTTTATAAGTGATTAATTCATAAAGAAGTTTTTTATATTCTTTTGTACACCAAGAATCTTTATGATAGGTTTCAAGTATTTCAATGACTTTTTTATAGTCATGATTGATTTTAAAGGTATAGGTATTTTTGTTTAATAATTTTTGTACTTTTTGGGATATATGTAAATTTTTGAAATCCAATACTGAATATTCAAACTGCATTTCACTTAAAAGAATTGTTTCATTCTCATTAGGGCTGGAAATACTAATAAAACCAAAATGTGCAAGTTCAATATAAAAATCACAAGAGAAATCATTGGACCAATAATAATTTAGCTCTTTATTGGGGTAAATATAGTTTTTTACAAGATCTTTTGTGCGTATATCATTTTTAGAAATAAAATAAATGCTTGTTTCTTGCATGATAATCTTTTTGCAAAGATTTTATCAGCTTATTATAAAATTAAGCTTGAGTTAGGGCAGATTTAACATGTTCTTGCGCCATAGAAATATTCCACACAGGTTCCCAAACAACCTCTACTTCAATATTTTGAACCTTAATAAGTTCTCTTAATACTGCTTCTTCAACCCATGTTACAATCATTTGGTGCAAAGGACAGGCTTTTGTTGATAAAGTCATAATAACTTTTGCCTGCCCTTCATCATTACAAAATGCATCATAAATTAAACCCATTTCAACTAAATTAAACTCAACTTCTGGGTCTATTACTGTGGATACTGCTTTAAAAATCTCATCTTTTGTGTACATGTGAAAACCTTATCATATAAATTAAATTGGCGCAAAAGTATAAACTTGCGATGACTAAAAAAGACGCACCTATTTTGAATAAACTAGAGGAAGATAATATTAACGCTAAAGCAGAAATATTTAAACCAATAAGCGCAAAATAGAATTGAAAATGGGCACTTTTTTGTGGAATTATGTCTTTTAACATAGGAACTTTTTCTTTTCCAACTAAGGGTGCAAATTTATCAAACCACACTAAAAAAGGTACAATTTTATAAATATGAGCAATAATTAAAAAAGCAAAAAAACCAAAAAACAATAAAAATCCGGCGCTTAATAAATACTGTTCTTTGTTTTGATAAAAGTAAATAATAAATAAAACAATGGAAACAAGTAAAGAATAAAAAGAAACAAATAAAAATTTGACATAAATATCAATATGTTTTTTCACACGTGTTTTATAAAGAATATAACATTGATAAAAAAAACTAAGTAAAGCTACAATACTTAAAGCATAAGCAAAAACACTTAAATATTCAAGATGAAATAAAGAAGCAAATACTAATACAAGAACTGCAATACTTAGTGAAGTTACCGCAAAATTAGTGGGTGTTTTACTAAAGTCATGTGATAAAGAAAACATAGGCATAAGTACCAGCGCTAAAGCCATAATTAAAATACAAACATAACCTAAAAGCAATAAATAAACATGGGCCTTTAAAAAAGAAAACATATCTATATTTATTAAACCAGCATAAGACAAAGCCAATGTTATTCCAATTAACAATCCAAAAAACAAAAATATGTGAGCAATAACTAAACTTTTTACAATATTATCAAACTTTTTTACTTTTTTTATAGTGGCAAAAAATTCAAATATAAACAAAGACATGGCTAAAAGTACAAATAAACCACCATAAGGTAAGAGAAAATGAAAAGAAAAACCAAAAACCATTAATACTGTGCCAAAACTTAATAGGGGATAAATAATGTAATACAGTTTCAGGCAATAATGTCCTACTTCAAGAGTCACTGGAATTAATTGTGCCATTGCGCCAAAAATAATCATCATCACAAAAGAGAGTAAAAACATATGCACCAGTGAGAGAATATTTGGATTTAAAAAGTGAAGTTCATTAATATTTATTTGAAACAAGTACAAAGTGCAAAATAAAAAAGAAAATACTCCAATAAGAAAATAGGGTACTATTAACTTAAATGGTGGTGCAAAATCTTGAGATACTTGCATAGTCATAGTTTTTAACCTGCACAGCTATTATCATTGAAATCAGTATTCTGACTTAAATCATTTTTTAATGCAAATACAACTTGAACCCCTGTATCCAAGGTTAGAATATCATAGGTAAAATCTTCTGCAATTCTTGGAAATAATCCACCTGGAGCTTGGTGATTTACCATAATCAAGCGTTGGCTTTTTTTCTTTAATAATTGCAAACCCAAAAGGGCATTAACCATTGGTTCTGGTGCTGAACACAAAGAAGTATCAAAATAAAAATATTCTACTTCATTAAGAGTAAAATTATAAAACTCAACACTGCTATCTTCTAAAATCATTTTTTTTGCGTCTTGTGGAATTTTTATCATTTGTTTATCCTATTTTTTGTGAAGTATAGAATGATTTGTATTAATTCGCATTGATTATTGTCAAGAGCAGTTTTTAGTTTCTTTTAATTTTGATGTGGTGACTTTTTGCTTCTAAAAATTCTAACTGATTGTTTTTAATCGCAAAATTTCCATAGGTTTTAATTTTGTTGTTTTTATAATAAAAGAACTCATAATTTTTTTTCTTATTGACTCTTAGATATTTATTGGCAGATATTATGATTTTTTTACTTTTTAGTGGTTTTTTGGATAAAAGAGCATCTTTTAATAAAAAAAGGATTTTATATTTGTCTTTTTTATATTTAATTTTTGAATTTTTATGTTTTAGGGAATACGAATCATTATGATAAATAAGGTATTTGTGTTTTATGATTTTTCGTAAAAGATAAGAAGTGATTTTGATTTTTATATAATTGTCTTTAATGGTAGAGAAAGTTTTTATCTCCCCAACTTTTGCTCCTGCATAAAATAAAGAATAATCTGCAAAAAGTGTTTGAGTAAGTAGAAGAAAAAATATAGAATATTTCATATTAAACCCTTTAAGGGGGAAAGAATAGAAAGAAATTGAAGAATAATTGTGCTTTAAAAAAAAACAGATTATAAATTTTATTTATATATTTTTTTTGTTAATAATTAAAAGATGTACAATATCAATATAATATAAAAAATTATTGTGTAATAAGTATATTTTACTACTTTTATGTGTTCTCATAATATTTAAAAAACAAAGAGTTAATTTATGGTTAACTTTTGATTTAAAAACAGTTAACACACAAGGAGTATAATTTTCCTATGAATAAGCAGTCACTGTTTATTTGTAAAGCAATTTTGTTATCATTCTCCTTTTGATAAACACTTTAAGACAGAGACAAATAGCCGCAAACGTCTCTTTCTATTTCCCATCTGAGCAGTTGGGAAAATAGAACTAACATTCAAAACAAAAATCACTTCATCATAATTCAACAATCATACAAATTTTTGTTATAATTCCCTAAGAAAAAGAAAACTATCAGAAAAGACAAACATGAAAAGAGTATTTTTACAAGACTACAAACAAATAGATTTTAAGTTTTATCAAAACGTTGATGATTTTATTGTAATAGAAGAGCCCATCCGTTTTACAGGTAAGGGAAATTTTATTATCTTAAAAATCAAGAAAAAGAGTTTAGGAACCTGGGATTTATTGGAGAAACTAGCAGATGGTTTAGGTATTTATGAAAATGAACTGGGTTATGCAGGACTAAAAGATAAAAATGCAACAACTACACAATATATTTCAGTGCCCAAAAAATATTCAAAAGATATTAAAAAATTCAAGCATCCAAAAATAGAAATCCAAGAAACTTTTTTACATAAAACGAAGTTAAATATTGGGGATTTAATTGGAAATTCTTTTCAGATTAATCTTCATGAGGTCAAAATTGAAGACTTAGGAATTATTGAAAAACGTTTAAAAGAAATTGAGAAAGTTGGGATGCCTAACTTTTTTGGTTTTCAACGTTTTGGAAGAGATGTTGAAAAAAATCTTGAAAAAGCGAATAAAATCATTTATGGGGATTTGACAATAAAAGACAGAAAACTTGAGAAAATGCTTATTTCTGCTTATCAAAGTGATTTTTTCAACAGATGGTTGGCCAAAAGAATTGAAGACTCACAAGATACTTTTAAGCTTTTAGGGGGAGATGTAATGCTTTCTTTAAAAGAAAATAAGTTTTTTACTCCTTCTTCTATAAGTGAAAAAACACAAAAAGACTTTGAAAATAAAGAAGTAGTTCCTACTGGATTATTATCAGGACGTGATGTTTTTAGGGCTAAAAATGAAGCAAGACTTATAGAAGAGAAGTTTGATGATACGTATATTCAAGAAAAAGGTTTAAGAAGAGCAGCTATTGTATTTCCTAGAAATGTATCTATGAAATACGATAAAACTAGCAATAAATGTAGATTACGTTTTACTTTGCCAAAAGCTTCTTATGCAACAGTATTAATTGAAAATATTTTAAATAAAAATTTAGGCTCTAAATAAACTATACACTTGTGTGTATAGTTTATAGAAGAATGTAGAGTATTTCTTCTTCTATCTTACTTTCATATACTTGCGTACATCCAGAATCACTACCAAGGGCTTCTCCTGTTTCTAAGTCTATATCCCAGTTATGTAAAGGGCAGGTTACACTCTTTCCGTGCACCATACCTTCACTTAGTTTTCCTTGTTTATGAGGACATACATTATTGAGTGCAAAAATCTCTTCTTTTCTGTTTTTAAACAATACAATTTCTTCTTCTTGGTATTGAAGGATTCTTGAACCCATTAGGGGAATATCATTAATATGTGTTATTTTTTTCCATGTTTTCATGCATTTGCCTTTTCATGTGCTTCATAAGAAGGAGAATCTTTTATGTCTAATATTATGGGTTGGAACTCTTTTGTAAAACCATCTTTTCTAGATTCTTCCCAAGGATCAATTTGAGCGTGTTTTTGAGATTCTATAAATCTTTTTTCATAGAATTCAATATTACCTTTGGTATTTAATAATACTTCTTTAATATATTCTAATCCAACTCTTTCAATCCAATGGGCAGTTCTTTCTAAATAATAAGCATCTTCTCTGTAGAACTGCATAATGGCTTTGATATAAACATACAATTCTTCATTGTTTTTAACCTTACATAAAAAATCAGTTACGCGTACTTTTATTCCACCATTTCCAGCAATATGTATTTCCCATCCAGAATCAACAGCAATAACGCCAATATCCTTAATAGTGGCTTCTGCACAATTTCTTGGACATCCCGAAACACCCACTTTAAATTTATGTGGTGTCCATGAACCCCAGGTGAATTTTTCAATATCAATACCTGTTTGCATTGCATCTTGTGTTCCAAATCTGCACCAAACATTTCCTACACACGTTTTTACCGTTCGTAATCCTTTTGCATATGCTTGTCCAGATACAAAACCCGCATCATTTAAATCTTTCCACATAGGTTCTAATTGCTCTTTTCTAATACCTAACATATCAAGTCTTTGACCTCCTGTAAATTTTACAGTAGGAACATCATATTTAACTGCAATATCCGCCATATCTTTTAATTGTTGTGCAGAAGTTACTCCACCCCAAATTCTGGGAACTACTGAATAGGTGCCATCTTTTTGTATATTTGCAAATACTCTGTCGTTTACTAATAAAGATCTTTTATCATTTTTGTATTTATCATCATTGTATTTAACCAATAAATAATAATTAATAGCAGGTCTGCATTTGATACATCCATCTTCATTTTTCCAAGCTAAGTTTTCAAATACTTCATAAACTGTTTTATATTCATTAGAATCAATGCAGGCTTTTATTTCTTTATGACCAACATCACAACAAGGACAAATACCTTCTTGCACATCACTTTGGTACTCATCGCCTAAAGTATGTACTAAAACTTGCTCCACTAAACCCAAACAAGATCCACAAGAAGCGCCTGCTTTAGTACACGTTTTTACGTCATTTAGTGTTTTTAAGTCTTGTTCTTTAATGGCACAAACAACGGTGCCTTTTGTAATTCCATTACATCCACATATTTCTTCATCATCACTCATAGCAGCAATATCATCACCCCCATGACCACTGTCACCTAAAGCAGATTTCCCAAATAAGATTTTATGTCTTAAATCACTGATATTTGTTTCTTCTTTTAAGAGTTTTAAATACCATGAGGCATCGCTTGTTTCTCCGTATAAAACAATACCAATAATTCTGTCTTGATAAATGACCAGTTTTTTATAAATACCATATTTTTCATCTAAGAGAATTAATTCTTCTGTTGTTTCATCCCCTAAATAATCCCCTGCTGAAAATAAATCAACACCAGATATTTTAAGTCTGGTTGATAAAGTAGAACCAGAATATCCATCACTGGGAACATCAGCTAATTTTTTAGCACAATATTTAGCTTGTTCGTATAAAGGTGCCACTAAACCATAGGTATTTCCTTTGTGTTCAGCACATTCCCCAATAGCAAAAATACTTTCATCGCTTGTTTGCAAATGATCGTTTACAAGTATTCCTTTTTTAATATCAAGGTTTGCCTCATGTGCTAGTTTAGTATTGGGAATAATTCCTGTTGCAAATACTACAATATTAGACTCAACACTTGTGCCATCTGTAAAAGAAACATTTTCAACACTTTCTTTTCCCGATATTTCTTCAATAGTTGTATTTAGTTTGAATTTGATTCCATACGCTTCAAGGTTTTTTTGTAAAAGTCTTCCTCCTGTAGAATCTAATTGTTGACTCATAATAGAAGCACTTCTGTGAACTAAAATAGTTTTAATTCCATGCATAGCTATGCCATAAGCAGCTTCTAGTCCAAGTAAACCACCACCTACAACTACAGCTGTTTTGTTTTTAGAAATAAGTTCTAATATAGTATCACTGTCTAGTTTATTTCTAAATCCAATAACATTTTTAAGTTCACTTCCTTTTGTTTTGGGAATAAAAGAATTAGAACCTGTTGCTATTAATAATTTGTCATAAGCTAAAACTTTACCACTCTTAGAAGTAACCGTTTTATTTTCTTTATCAATGAAGATGGCTTCATCCCCTTTATGTAAAGTAACATTGTTTTCATCGTACCAGGTTTTATGATTGATAATAGTATCTTCAAAACTTTTCTCTCCTGATAAAAGATAGGACAACATGATTCTATTATAGTTGTAATGAGGCTCATCGCCAAAAATAGTAATATCATATTTGTCTTTAGTGATATCAAAAAGATCCTCAATGGTTCTTAACCCACTCATTCCATTTCCAATGACTACTAATTTTTCTTTCATGTATATTCCTTCTTGGTATATTGATTTTGTTTTACAGTATTTAATAGTTCTAGGGATAATTCTTTTTTGTTATATTTAATTCCAGTAGGAACGTTCTTACTATGTAGTTGAACTGCACATTGTTTATAATTTGGCTCAAAAGATTTTGGGTCAAACTCTGCAATGGTTACTGCATTGATTAATTGTTTTGAATAATGAAAAGGAATGAATATATGACCACTTTTTATTGTTTGTGACTCTTTTACTATAATATCTTTTACTGTTCCTCTTAAAGAAGAAATACTTAATCTCTCACCACTTTTTACTTTTAGTTTTTTAGCATCATAGGGATTTATTTCTATCCAAGCCTCAGGACATAGGTCGTTTAATATACTTATCTCTTTGGTTTTTGTTCTTGTATGCCATTGTTCAACTGTTCTCCCTGTATTTAAAATCAAAGGAAATTCAGTACTTAGTTTATCTTGAAATGGTAACCAGTCGAGGGCCAATAATTTGGCTTTTTTATCCTTTGTCGGAAAATCGATTTTGTCATCATATAATCTTGCTTTTCCTTGGGGGAATTCTTTATTACAAGGCCATTGTATTCCACCTAGTTTGGCAATTAATGAATAAGACATTCCTGTATAATCGCATAATCTTCCCTCTGATATTTTTTTCCATTCATTAAATGCATCAAGTGGTTCGCTCCAAGAAGGAAATAAACGCTCATTTACTCCTTCAAAGTATTTTGAGAACTCTAAAACAATATGAAAATCACTTTTCGTATTTGCTCGTGGTTCAAGAGCTTTTTGTGCATAATTGCAACGACGCTCAGAATTGGTATAAGTACCTTCTTTTTCACCCCAGGTAGCAGCAGCAAAAACAATATCCGCCACTTGTGTCGTTTCACTTTTAAAAGCATCTTGTACGACTAATAATTCTAATTTATCAAAAGCTTCTCGAAGTTTTATTTGATCTGGAAAAGAAACCAAAGGATTGGTAGCTACTATATATAAAGCTTTTATTTCACCTGCATTAATAGCATCAATTATTTGAGGATAAGAATATCCTCTTTTTGTAGGTACATCGCAATATGGAACATTTGCAATTTTTGCATACTCTTCTCGATCTTTTTTTGATGCAAAGTTTCTATACCCTGGGATTGAAGATGTAAAACCAACTTCTCTCGTTCCCATAGCATTACACTGTCCCGTGATAGATAAAGCAGTTGCTCCTTTTCTTCCTAAGTTTCCTGTAATTAAAGCAAGATTACAAATAGCACTTACAGTATCAGTACCAATTGAACTGTGATTTACTCCCATAGTCCAAGCAGACATTGCTGCTTTCGCACTTGAATATGTTTTTGCAAGCTCATATAAATCTTCTTTTTTTATTCCAATAATTTCACTTGTTTGTTCGGGAGAATAATTGTTTAAAATATGTGTTTTAAAGTTTTCATAATTCGATGTTTTTTTACTAATAAATTCTTCATTAATCCAATTATTTTCAATGATAATATAGGCCAGGGTATTCATTAATGCTAAATCCGCTCTTGGATTTAAAGGAACAAAAATATCTGCCATGGAAGCTGTTTTTGAATATCTTGGATCAATGACAATAATCGTAGGTTTTTTCCCTGTTATTTGTTCATTTTTTTGAATATGCAATTTTAAGATGGGATGATTATCCGCAATATTTGCACCAATTAACATAATTACATCGGCATATGAAAAATCTTCGTAAGCCCCAGGAGGTCCATCACTTCCAAAGGTTTGTTTATATCCCATAACAGCAGATGCCATACATAAAGTTGTATTTCCATCATAATTTGTGGTTTTTAAACCCATTTGCATGAATTTTCCAAGGGTATAAAACTCTTCGCTTAATAATTGTCCTGTTGAAATACAAGCCAGAGCTTGATTTCCATATTTTTTTTGAATCTTTTTAAAGGAATCACTTGTTTTTTTAAAGGCTTCATCCCAAGAAACCTCTACAAGTTTCCCGTCTTTTTTAATCATTGGTCCATCGTATCTGTTGCTACTCGCAAGTGTTTCATGTTCACTTAAACCCTTAGGGCATAAAGTTCCCATATTAACAGGATGAGCTGGATCCCCTTTTGTATAAACAGCTTTATTATTTTTAACTCCAATATACAAGCCACAACCAACCCCACAATATCCACAAGTACTTCTTACCCATTTAGTAGGTGCTTTTTCTTTGGCTACTTTTCCAAAAGTACTATCATCAACTAGAGCAAATTTTTCCATTTGCACATCAACCCCTAGGAATTTTTTAATTTTATTGATCATCGTTGATTTCCTGCAAAAAAGTGACCCGCAAGACCATGTGCAACAGCTGTTTTATAGAACAATGAACGTTCAATTATTTCTGACACAAAAGCACTTACTGTACTTATGGCTGCTATTGTTCCTGCTATTAAGTAATATTCATTTACTAAAAGAATGAGTACTATTAAGGTAAAAGTAATACTTATATTTAATGTAAGAGCTCTTATTTGTGAATGTTTTTTAAACATACCTTCATAAAGTTTTTTTGTTTTATTAAGTTGATAAAAGTTCTTATTTTCTTCTTCTAAGTTTTTATAAAAAGTCTCTTTTTTCTTGAATAATAGTTGTTGATAAATACTTAATATTAAAGAGAATGAAAATACAAGGGATGAAAGAAAATAAACTTCATTAATTAACAATGATAAAGCTATCAGTAAACTTCCAATATAACCTACATTAAAGAAGTTATATGTTGTTTCTTTTTTATTCCAAGAAGGTCTTGCTTTTATTCTATAAATCATAGATTGTGCATAAATACCATATATTCCAAGTGCTAATACAAAAATATTGTTTATTAATAAATAAGGACTTTGTAAATACGATAAAACAATGCTTGCACTTAAGGCTCCTGTAAATAAACCTAAAGCCAAAGCTTCTCTACTTAACCATGATGTTTTAATATTTTTCATGGCGGTTAGTGCTAAAATAGGGCGACCTAAGTGTAAAGCTGACAAAGGTAAACCTAAAGCTGCTGGCAAAAAAGCCAGAATATACATACGTGTTGTAATATTTACGCCTATAAAAGAAAAATAGTTTAATGTTTCTAATAAAAATAAAATGCTAAAAGCACCCAAAGACATTTGTGTTAATACTGTCATAAAAACCAAAGGCCATTCTGCATGATTGGCTTTTAAAATATGATCATCGGCTGGTGTTTGAATACTTTTATTTAAGTCTTCATTTAAAGTATATCTCGTAGTAGGTTTTGTAATATCAACATCACATAAATGCGGTGCAATCCCTTGTGTATACATGTCTTTTTCTAACCATTCTTTTGTATTCACAAGTTCTATTTGAATTGCACCGCTGGGACAGGCTTGGACACAAGCAGGTGTTTGACCAATGTCTAATTTTTCATGACACATATGACACTTGGTTACTATTCCTCTGCTCTCATCAAAAACAGGTACTTCATAGGGACAATTCCATGTACAATACTGACAGCCAATACAGCTCTCATCATCGTGAAAAACAATGCCATTATCAAATTTTATATAAGAATTAGTAGGACAGCCTTTTAGACATTCGGGATCAATACAGTGATTACATGACATAGAATTAAAATGGCTTGAAATAGCAGGAAAGGTTCCACTTTGAGTTTCTCCCACTCTTCTCCATTTAATAGCTGCATCATTATTATTTTGTTCATTACAGGCAACTTCACAACAATGACAGCCAATACAAGCAGTTGCATCAAAGTGAAATCGGTATTGTTCATCTTCTTTGGGTTTTTTTATATCAATAGAATAATTACCACATTGATTATGAGTATTTGTTTTATAGTTTATAAAACTATCAAGAGGGGTAGTGAAATTGTTTGACACTATAAACTCCTTAATTTTCTTAAGGATATTTTATCATTATCTGTATATTAATTATGTATTATACTGTATAATTAATATACAGTATTTATAATATATTAATTAAAAATATAAAATTAATTAATAATAAGGTGTAAAAGCCAATTTTATAAAACTTTACGGGGTCTTTTTCTAAAAAAGGAGTATTTTTATCAAAATAAGGAATCACTTTTTCGGGATTCTTTAATTCAAATAAAACATGTGAATAAGAAGAATATCTGTTATTTGCATCTTTGCATAAACAATGCAATAAAAACGATTCAAACCAAACAGGAATATTTTTATTAAAGTTTTTTGGACGTTTAAGAGAATTAAAACTAGGACTTGAAAAAGCTTCTACTTCTCCATAAGGATATTTATTACAAAGAGCTTCATATAAGGTTACTCCTATAGAGTAAATCTCAGTGCTTTCGTTTAAAGCAGCGCCATGAAAGCGTTCAGGTGCAATATAAGAGGGTGTTCCTGCATTTGTTTGCAAAGAGTATATTTCTGTAATAGAACCAAAATCAATAATTTTAAAGCTTTTTGTATTGTTTATTTGAGTAATCATAATGTTTTCTGGTTTTATGTCTGCATGCACTAAATCATTGTTTAATAAATATTGTGACATTTTTAGTAAAACTTTTGTCAGTTCAATTGTTTCTTCTATACTTAATACAGAGTTTTTCAGATGTTCTTTTAAATCTTTTCCTTCAATTTTATCCATCAGATAGTATCTGTATGTTCGATTAACGGGAAGATAGGTTTTTGGAAAAAAATCGCCTTCTAATCTTTTGGCATTCCATATTTCTTTTATAAAGGTATCAAATTCTTGTGGGTTTTGCTCCGCATTAAGAGGAGGAAATTTTATGATATATTCTACATTTTCTTTTTTACATATCCATGTTCTCTCATCTTGAATTAAAGATTTTACCAGGGTATAATCATCAATTACATCGTTTACTGATAGTTTTGAAGCAATTTTTAAATTTAAACTTTTAAGCTGGGCCAGTTCATCTTTTTTATTAATATTTAAAATTAATGCGCTGCAATCATCTTCTAATAAATCATCTACTTTTGCACTGGCTTTTTTAACCAAAGAATAAGCACCAAAAGCAAGCTGTTTTATTAATTCTTCTTCACTTAAACCTTTGTACAATCCATCTGTACATAAAAGAATTTTGTCTTCTTTTTCTAGGGTATTTTCAAAATAATATAAATCACTTTGTTCTTCCATTCCTACAGCCAAAGTAAGAACATCTTCATAACCTTTTTCATTCATAACATGATCGCTTGATAATTGAGTAAGAATGTTTTCTCTAAGCAGATATATTCTCGTATCTCCAATATTTGCTCCATACAATCTGTTGCCATGAATTACAACAATAGCTAAGGTAGTTATCATTTCAACACGTTGATAATCTTGCATAGAAGAAGAATATAAAATATTGTTAATATTATTAATAAAGGTTTTTAGACATTTTTCAATACTCCACGCTTTTGGTCTGCTTTTAAAAGAGTCCATAAGGTATTGACATGTTTTTTGTGCTGCTTGTCTTCCTTCTTTTGCGCTTCCAACTCCATCACACATAATGGCAATATTCAAATTATCAAAACTTTGAATATCGGAAAAATCATCAGATAGTAGATTTTTCCCTTTTGCAAGAGAAAAAGAAGAATTTGATATGTTCTTCACTTATATTATTCCTCCCGCTTGTACTCCCCAAGTTGTTCTCCATCTTGTTTTTACCATACTTAATCCTACAATTGCAACAATTAGTACAAGAGCAAAGATTAAAAATCCAACGCTATACCCATCAAAAGTACCTTTTGACCATCCAAGCGTTTGAATAAGAGCAGTTCCTCCTAGTCCTCCAGCACAACCAACAATACCAGTCATTATTCCGATATCTTTTGCGAATCGTTGAGGAACAAGCTGAAATACTGCTCCATTTGCCATACCTAGGTTTGCCATCATTAAGAATAATACCACAATAGAAGCGTAAAATGGCAAATCTATAACAGCCGTAATTATCACTAATATAACAACAGCTGTATAAAAAAAGTATAAAGATTTAACGCCGCCAATTCTATCTGCTGTACTTCCTCCATAAGGTCTTAATATTGCTCCTGCAAAAATACATAAAGCTCCAAAATACCCAGCAATTACTTTTACATTGTTTTCATTCATTATTTCTGTTCCAAATGTTGCCATGTCTGCTGAATACGTATTCATTAAATAAACTTTCATATAACCAGCAATTCCAACAAATCCACCAAAACTAATAGCATAAAACAATGAGAACCACCATGTATCTTTGTCTTTTAATAAATTAACATAATCTTTAAGTCTTTTGGGATTCTTTTTATAGACATGGGAAGGGGCATCAAAAGCAAATAAAACATAAGCAATAAAAACAACAATTGCCATAAAAGCGCCTACTCCAAATACCATATTCCATCCCCAAATTTCGGCAATTTTTGGTGCAAATAAGAAATCAATAACAACACCTATATTACCAGCCCCAGCAATTCCTAAAACAACACCTTGTAATCTTGGTGGATACCACTGACCTGCTTGTGGTAAAGCAACAGCAAAAGAAGCCCCTGCAAAACCTAAACCAAGAGCAACAATTAACAATTGATTATATGAAATATCACTTCCCATAAAATAGGCGCTTAAAAGAGCAACAATTACAATAAGTTGTGAAATAAGTGCAGTAGTTTTAGCACCAAGTTTATCTACTCCAAAACCCAATATAATTCGTAAAATAGCACCGGATAAGATAGGCAAAGATAAAAGTGTAGCTTTTTCACCAGCACTCATAATATGTCCGCTTAATGCTAATGCCTCAGAAATTTCAGTACTTAAAGGGCCCAACATTGTCCAAACCATAAAACTCATATCGAAATATAAAAAGGCCATAAACAGTGTAGGTGTATGTCCTTGTCCTTTTAAATCTTTTAAACTTGCCATATTCTCTCCTATTATTATTCTTAGAAGTATATAATTATTATATATTTTTTATACTATGTAACTGTATATTAAATATACAATGTACAAAAATCACTCAACAATTATAAAATATATAAAGTACTTTAATGATTTAAGAAAAATTTTATAATTATTAGCCTATTTTTGATGAATATTGCGTTTAATTTGCGTTGATTCTAAGTAAAAGTCCCCAATATCACAAGTTTAAATCAAAAATAATTATTAAGTAGTGACAATTTCCGTCTTAAATGGTACAATTCAAATATAATTACAAAAAAGGGACGTCTAATGGAGAATACAAACAAAGCAACAGCTTATCCAGATGTATTTGCAGAACTAAGAGCAAGTGTAAGAGAAGCAGGCTTACTAAAAAGAGTACCTATTCGAGGATCAATAGAGATGATTGCAATACTTGTTTCTTTTGTCATCGTATTTACAACAATTGCACTATGGAATCCAATACTTCTAGGTCTGTTTATGGCTCTTTTATTTACAAGATCTGTTTTTGTATCTCATGACATACTGCACTTACAATACTTTAAAAGTAAAAAACTCTCACTTCTTTTGAGTTATCCTTTTTCAGCTTTAGCTATAACAAACTCATCTTCATGGTGGATTTTTAAACACAATGAGAACCATCATACTTATTGTAATGTTCCTGAAAAAGATGAGGATATAAGAGCAATGGATGGGGCTTTTACTCCTAACAATAAAGGAAATAACAAAACACTTAGATTCTTAAAATATCCTGTATTTTGGGGTGCTATGTTTTTTATGTATCCTGCATTTATTGCACAGTCTTATTCTTATGTTATAAAAAATAAACATTTTGGTGAACTTGCTTTGATGCTTTTGCATTGGCCAATAATTTGGGGTTTGGTATTTTATCTTTTACCTCTAGGAAGTGCACTTATTACTTTTGCAACCTTATATGTAAGTCTTTCTGCTTGGTTGTCTTTTGGTTTTATTACCAATCATTTGGGCTGTGAAGTATTTACTAATAAAGAACGAAAAGAAATGACTTGGTTAGAATTTCAAATGAGAACGAGTAGATCTTTAAAAGGCGGAGCTATTGTACATTGGTTTTATGGAGGTTTAAATACTCAAATTGAACATCACTTATTTCCTCATGCTCCAAGATTTTCTTTACTAAAAGTTCAGAAAATGACAAAAGATATTGCCCAAAAATACAATATGAAGTACTTTGAAACTACGCCTATTGAAGCTTATCTTCAAATTAATAAAGCACTTGGTAAGTATTAAGATACTAAAAAACTAAAAGAGACAGTGGAAATATAAAATTCACTGCTTCTTTATATTTGTAAATTTGCTTATGAATCAAAACTCTACTTAACTATTACATTTACAAAAAAACATTTTCATAATAAAAAAGATTTTATCGTAGGTTTTTATGTTGACAATGATTTGTTTGTGTAGATATTTAATTGTTATTTTATTCTTTAAACTACAGAACACTTCTTTTAAATTTTCCCAATATATCTTTCCTCCTCGTAAATAATTAAGACTAATTGCTACTACATAATGCTTTTAAATATTGAAATAAACAAAGTTTAGATTTTTTCTAAACTTAAAATTATTATTAATATAATTATTAATTTTATAAATTATGTGTTATTGTCTTATAAATGTTAATATTGCAGTGATATAATACTGATTAATCATTCTTATATCAAATAATTAAGAGTTTGTAAGTTAGAAGAATACGCAATATATTAAATACTATAACACTTACATTTACAGGAGAATTCTAATGAGTATACGCTTACGATTAACATTATTATTAGGTCTTTTATTTTTTTCTTCCATTGGAAATATAGTTTTTACTTTTATATTAGAATCTTATGGGGAGAAAAAATTGGCATGGGTAATTCATACACATGAAGTTATCTCCGTATCAGATAAATTGTTAAGTACAATGACAGATACTGAAACAGGGCAGAGAGGTTTTCTCTTAACCAAAGATACTAATTATTTAGAGCCTTATTATTCAGGTGTTACAAAAGCTCGTGCGTACTTGGACGAATTACTTGAAATGACATCAGATAATCCTCTTCAACAAGAACGTTTACTAAAAATTGAAGAGTCAATGATACTAAAGATTAAAGAGTTAAAACTTACTATTGATTTAATGCAAAGCGGCGAAAGTGATAAATCTTTAGACATAGTTTTGAAAAATACTGGAAAAAAATACATGGATGATATTCGTGAAGAATTAGTATCTTTTAATCATGCAGAACGCCTTTTATTAGAAAAAAGAGATGGTGACTTTAGAGAAAGTAGAGCACAAATAACTACTTTAGTAATATTTGAATTTTCAGTTTTTATATTTTTAGCTGTAATAACATTTATGTTTGTTAAAGGAAGTTTATTTAATCCTCTAAAATTGCTTCTTGCAAGTACTGCGAAAATGGAAAGAGGGGAAGTCCAAGATGTTTCTGCTTTATTACCCAATGATGAAATGGGTTATTTACTTTCTCGTTTTTACAAAATGAGTGAAAAAGTTTTAGAAAAAAATGCATCATTAACATATAGTGCTACTCATGATGTACTAACGGGTCTTAAAAACAGAGTTAATATACATAAAGAAATTAATGACTCAATTAGTTACTTGGAAAAATCGAAGAGTAAAATGGCGCTTTTATTTATTGATTTAAATGCATTCAAAGTACTTAATGATACTTTTGGTCATGATGCAGGGGATTTAGTACTAAAAGAGACTTCTATACGTCTTGAAGAATCTGTACGTTCTGGTGATTCTGTATTTCGTTATGGAGGGGATGAATTTATTATTTTGATTAAAGATATCCATAATGTATCTCAAATAGAGAAGATTGCTTGTGAAATCTTAAAGAGATTTAATGTACCTGTACTTTTTCGTGGTCATTCTATAGATATTTCATTGAGTATGGGAATAGCTATTTCACCAGATGATTCAACCAATAGTGATAATATGATTAAATATTCTGATATTGCTATGTATGATGCAAAACGAGATAAAAAGGCCAATCATAAGTTTTTTTCTAAAACCATGGTGAAACGTTGGAATGATAGCGTGGAATAATACTTCTTAACTTAGGAAATTTTTTTTCGATCATTGACTTTTACTTAGTTTATCACGTAAAGAAAAAAGTAAGATTCTTTCCTTAGAGTGTAGATAAAAGGAAGTTATTTAGAACAGTGCCCTTCACCTATCTTTCCACCCATTTCTTTTGCATACTGCAAACCCCATTTCTCCATTGCCCCAAATACTTCTAAAAGTTTTTCTCCATGAGAAGTTAAAGCAAACTCAACTCTAGGTGGAACTTCTGGATATACAATTCTTTTTATCAAAGATACTTCTTCAAGCGCATTTAGTTTACGACA
>JABSOM010000015.1 GCA_013215945.1 Campylobacteraceae bacterium | reverse complement strand
GGAGTACAGTAATTAATACAGAAGAAACAGCTTTAGCAAGTGAGGGAATAAGTGTACAATTTTCTGCTTCTTCAACAACAGCTAATGCTGGTATGTGGGGATTAAATACAGGAGAGACTACAACAAGTTCTACTTCATACGCAATAATTGATTATGCAATTTATATAAGTGGTTCAAATATGAGTATTTATGAAAATGGTTCATCAAAAGGTGCATCAACTTCTTATACTACTGATGATGTATTATCAATTAATATAGATAGAGAAAGCGGAGTTGTTACGTATTTAAAAAATGATGTCGTTTTTTATACATCAACAAATATTGCCAATTTAGATGCAGAATATGGGTTTTTAGGAGCTCCTTACTCTACTGGTGCAGGAATTACTGACTTAAAATTTTCAGATACAAATGGTATTAATATTTATGAAAATGCAGGAGAGAATCAAACAATTGCAGTATTAAGTGCAGAAGATGATGACAGTACTTCTTGGACCTATGAATTAGTAAGTGGAGATGGTTCTACAGATAATGCTGCTGTAAGTATTGGTGGAGTTAATAACAATGAACTTATATTAGTTGCAAACCCAAATGCAAGTACACAAGAAAACTATTCAGTAAGAGTACAAGTTACTGATAATCATGGAAATACTTATGAAGAAATCATTGCGTTTAATGTTGTTCCTAATGCAGCACCTACAGATATAGAGTTTTCATCTACTGAAGCACTGGTTGTGAGAGAAAATCCAGGAGAAGAAGAAGGTATCACCGTATTATCAGCAAAAGATGATGACAGTAGTTCTTGGACTTATACTTTGATTTCTGGAGATGGTTCTAGTAATAATGCTCTTGTAAGTATTGGTGGAGTAAATGGGGATGAACTTATTTTAAAAAGTTCAGTAGATATAAGTGAAGATGCAAACTATTCAGTAAGAATTCAAGTTGAAGATAATCATGGAAAAACATTTGAAAAAATTGTAGAATTTAAGGTTCTTGCAAACAGTGGTACTACCTCAAGTAATGGAGATTTTACTTTTGGAGATGTAGATGATTCTACTAGTTCTTTATTATATACATGGGGACAAGCAGTACAAAAATTTACAGGACATACTTTTGGGGATAATGAATTAAATATTCCAGATATTACTTTGAATAATTTAAGCGATAATACCATTGTTGTTTTAAGTAATATTCAAATAGGAATGGTGATTTTTGACAAATCAAATCCAGATAATACTTTTACTTCTAGTATTTATAATACAAGTGTTGATGTTAGTTCTTGGGATTTAGAAAATTTGAGTGTTAATGTTGCTCAAAATATTTTTACTCATGTGAATTCTTATTCTTATGGCTCTGTTTATAGAACAGATGCGTATCAAGAAGAAATTACTTTAAGTGTAAGAACAAAAGATGCTACAAACCAAGAACAAGGTGTTATCCAAGAAGTAAGCTTAAGTATTAATGTAACAGAATCAGCAAGATGGATATCTTCTCCTATAATCTTAGATTTAGACCATGACGGAATAGAAACCCTAGGCTTAGAAAATGCAGTACGTTTCGATATTGATGCTGATGGAGATAAAGATAAAACAGGTTGGGTTGGAGCTGATGATGGTTTACTTGTCCGAGATATCAATGGTGATGGAATAATCAATGATGCTTCTGAGTTATTTGGTGAAGAAACCATAAAAAATGATGGCACAAAAGCCAAAGATGGATACGATGCTTTAAAAGAACTTGATTCTAATAATGATGGTGTTATTAATAAAGATGATGAATTATTTGATGAATTAAAAGTTTGGAGAGATTTAAATTCTGATGGTATTACTGATGAAAATGAAATGATTTCTTTAGAAGCAGCTAATGTTTCTGAAATATCATTACAGTATGAAGAAAGTAATATCGAAGATAAAGGAAATATTATTGGGCTTCAAGGTTCTTATAAAGACAATGAAGGAAATGAACATGCTGCTGCTGATGTATGGTTCTCATATGACAAAAACTCTGCTTCTGAAGGTATTGATTTAGATATAAATAGAATAAACAATTCAACACTTAATTTGAACAATGATAAACAAGATATTATTAATTTAAAATTTGATGAATTAATTGCTTCAACAAATGAAGATGATGAACTTATTATATTAGGAGAACGTGGAGATAGTATTATTTTAGATGGTGGAATTAAAAGCGATGAGAATGAAGATGGAAAGTGGGAACAAAGTGGTACCAAAGAAGACGAAGAAGGTAAAACCTATAGTGTCTTCCAAAGTACTAATGGTACCAGTATTGTTAAACTTCTAATTGAAGAAGACATAGATATAAATACTTTCTAGAAGAATAAAGCAAAGTTATTTACTTTGCTTTATTCTTCAAAATATACAATTATTTTCTACTTTAAGCATCATTAAAAACTATCTTGATTATAATCTGCATCCTATATTATTGACCCCGTCGTCTAGTGGCCAAGGACAACAGGATTTCCTCCTATTAACGCAAGTTCGAATCTTGCCAGGGTCGCCAATACTATAAAAACTCACAAATAATTTTTTTGAGTTACTATTTTTCCTGTAGTTTTTGTATTTATTAGTAGAAAATTAAAGCTAAAAGTCATTTAATACTAAGAAAAATTATAATTTTTTGCATAAATCCTAGCTCATTTACCTGCCCTTATATAGAGACATCAACTCAAATTAATAATTTTTAGATATAATCACTATACTTTATAAACATGGAAGATACATGACAGTTAATATTTCTTTACCCAATGACGTCACTTATGATATAACAATTAATAAACTTAAAAACAATTATTTTGATAGAAAAGTAGTTATTGTTACAAACCCAACTATTAAATCCCTTCATTTAGACTATCTTCTTCAATTTATTTCAGCAAAAGAGTTAAGTATAGTAACTATTCCTGATGGAGAACAGTACAAAAATATGGAAAACTTGGAACTAATATTAGAGCATTGTTTTTTAAATAAACTCAATAGAAAATCATTATTGATTGCTTTTGGTGGGGGAGTTATTGGGGATATGACGGGCTTTGCAGCCTCTATTTACCAAAGAGGAATAGAATTTATACAAATACCTACTACTTTACTTTCTCAAGTGGATGCAAGTGTTGGTGGAAAAACAGGAATTAATAATAAATTTGGGAAAAATCTAATTGGTGCTTTTCATCAACCAATGGCAGTGAATATTGATCCTTCTTTTTTATTAACTCTTCCTAAAAGGGAATTTGCAGCAGGTGTTGCAGAAATTATTAAAATGGCTGTTACTTTTGATAAAGATTTTTTTGAATACCTAGAAACAAATGATTTGGATTCTAATGAAAACATTATAAAAGCGATTTCATTATCCGTTCAAACAAAAGCCATGGTAGTTAATCAAGACGAAAAAGAAAATGGCATTAGAGCTGCATTAAACTATGGACATACTTTCTGTCATGTAATAGAAAAAGAAACACAGTATAAAAAATATTTACATGGTGAAGCTGTTGGTATTGGAATGTGTATGGCAAATGATTTAGCATTTAAACTGGGGCTAATGAGCCAAGAAGATGTAAAAAGAGTAAAAGATGCACTTAAACGTTTTAATATTCCTACTTCTTATAAAATAAAAGATATTGATGCTTTTTATGAAGATTTTTTCTTAGATAAAAAATCTTTGGATGACAAAATAAAATTTATTTTGCCTAAAGGCCTCGGAGACTGTATAATAACTAGTGATGTTAAGAAAAACGATGTTATGGATGTATTAAAGGCATATAATGAAATATAACAAATTTATTCAGATGTTTTTCCTTAGTTTTTGTTTTTTATTTTCTTTGAGCGCGATTGCTGCCCAAAATGATGTAAATTTGGACATGAATACTCTTGTTCAAAATGATCAAGATCTTGAAAAAATCAATTTTATTAATAATAAATTAAAAAAGATTGATGAAGATATTAAAAACAATATCTTATTAAAACGTTATTCAAATTATACAGCTTATAGAAAAATTTCTGCCGAGTTAGATGATTTGGAAATATATTTTAAAAAGATAAAACGAAAAAGAGGCGCTAAGTACAAAGAAGACAGATATCAGCTTTCTAATAAAATTAGAATCAAAAAGAATGAACTTGAGTTGATTGATGAATATAAAGATTCTCCTATTGGTTCTTTGATTAATCCTCCTGAAGTAGGAAAAATTGAGCGTATTACGAATCCCTTTGGAATTATTAATGCATTGTCTTTTAGTAAAAAACTACAAAAAAATAATAAAACGTTTAAAGCTTTAAGTACCGAAGTTTCGAGTTTAACTTCCTTAATTGAAGAAAAGATTTTTTTATATTTAGAACTGTATAACTTAGAACTTTTTAATATTGATAAAAAAGAAAAGTATAAAAAGAATATTATCTTTCTTGAAAAAGAGAAAAAAGATTTTATTATGGTTCTTGAAATTATTTCAACAACACAAGAAGTTTATGCAAGAAGAATAGAACAAATCATATTAGAAAACAATGATCAAATATCTTTACAATTTGAGCAAATGTTAACTATGGCTATCATTATTTTTTCGCTCTTTTTGCTTTCTTTTTTAATTAAATTAGCATTAAAAAAATATTTTTCACAAAATGACAATTATTACATGACCAATAAAATCATTAATTTCATGTTGGCTTTTATGGTCATTATGATAGTAATGTTTGCATATATTGACAATGTATCGTATTTGATTACTATTTTAGGGTTTGCATCTGCTGGTATTGCTATTGCATTAAAAGATTGGTTTATGTCAATTTTTGGATGGATGGTTATAGTTACTTCAGGTTCTATTCAAGTAGGCGATAGAATTAAAGTAACCAGAGGTGGGGTTCAAGCTGTTGGAGATGTACTTGATATATCTTTATTTAAAATAACAATTAGAGAAGATATTACTTATACTTCTTATACTGTAAATAGAAGAACAGGAAGAATTATTTTTATTCCTAATAATTATATATTCTCAGAAATAATTATGAATTATACTCATGCAGGTTTACGTACTGTGTGGGATGGTATTGATATTGTAATTACTTATGATTCTAATTATAAAAAAGCCCAGCATATAGCAAGAGAAATTTTAAAGCATTATTCTAAAGGATATACAGATATCACGCGAAAACAATTATCAAAAATGAGAAATAAATATTCTTTAAGAGCTACAGGAGTAGAACCTAGAATTTATACTTTTGTGGAATCTTATGGAATAGTCATTTCTTCATGGTATCTTACAAACTCATATTCAGCTCTTGTATTAAGAAGTACTATGAGTCCGGAGATTTTGGAAGCTTTTATGAAAGAAGACGATATAACCATCGCTTACCCTACTCAAACTATTAATAATGGAACTGGTCCTACTCAAAGAGTGGCACCCTTAGATTTACCGGAAGTATAAATGAATTTTACAAAAAACAAACAAAAAGTATATTTTAAAACATTTGGTTGCAGAACCAATGTTTTTGACACTCAAGTTATGATGAGTAATCTAAAAGACTTTGATATTACTTTGAATGAAGTTGATGCAGATGTTGTTGTTATTAACTCTTGTACGGTTACTAATGGGGCTGATTCAACAGCAAGATCTTATATTAATTCTTTAAAAAAGATGCCGAATGTTCCAAGAGTTGTTTTTACAGGTTGCGGAGTTTGGACAAAGGGTGAAAAACTTTTTGAAGAAAAAAAAGTAGATGCTTTATTTGGCCACAGTGAAAAAGAAAAAATCAATGAATTGTTATTGCAAAAAGAGCGTTTTTTCGAAGCAGGGGACTTAGAGCATTTAGATAATACTATCGTTGAAGAATTTATTGGAAAAAGCAGAGCTTTTATTAAAATTCAAGAAGGCTGCGATTTTAGATGTTCTTATTGTATTATTCCTTATGTAAGAGGAGATGCAAGGTCTTATCAAGAAGATAAAATTCTGGAACAAATTAAAACCTTAGCTAATAATGGTTTTGGAGAGTTTATTTTAACAGGAACAAATGTTGGCTCTTATGGTAAGAAAAAACATACTTCTTTAGCAAAATTACTTAAAAAAATTGCTAAGATAAAAGGTGTACGACGCATTAGAATGGGAAGTATTGAACCCATACAAATTGATGATGAATTTAGAGAGCTTGTAAACGAACCCTTTATGGCAAAACACCTTCATATTGCTTTGCAGCATACTTCAAAAGAGATGCTTAAAATTATGAACAGAAGAAATAAGGTTTTAAAAGATTTAGAATTATTTGAGTTTTTAAGAAATAATGGTTATGCTTTAGGAACAGACTTTATAGTGGGACATCCAGGTGAGAGTGAAGAAATATGGAGTGAAGCTATGGAGAATCTAAAACGTTTTCCATTAACACATGTTCATGCTTTTACCTATTCAAAAAGAGATGGAACGCCAAGTGCTACTATGAAAGGCGAAGTTAGAGGGAATATTGCAAAAGAAAGATATAAAGAATTGACTTCTATCATCAAAGAAAAAAATTATATCTTTAGAAATAAAAACACTCAAAAATTAGAAATTTTAATTGAACAAAAAAAGAACGGAAAATATATTGGTTTGGATCAATTTTTCAATAAAATTGAAGTAGAAAGCGATAGAGATTTAGTCGGTGACTGGATTTATATAGATAATTATAAAAGAAACGAGGAATATAATGTCGCAAGATTCTAATAATAAGAACTTAGATAACAATCTTAAGTTTATGATTTTATCATCAATTGTTTTATTCATACTGTTTATTTATATGATGCTTAAAGGGGATACCAGAATCGCTGGAACTTCCTATTACGTAGGTTTATTTTTTCTTATTATGTTGTTGCTTACAGCAATAGTACTAAGAATAAACAAAGACAAATTAAAAGCCTATTTTGATAAAAAACGTAAACAATCTGGTCTTGAAGCAAGTCCTTTACCTTCTTTAAATGAGCAGAATGAAATAATAAAAAGTTCGCATATAGAAGCACAAACATCTGATGTTTCTTTTAAAGATGTGGCTGGGATTAAAAATGTAAAAGCAGAACTGGAAGAAATTGTTGATTTTTTAAACAAACCTGAGCGTTATTTAAAACATGGAGTTAAACTTCCTAAGGGTGTTTTGCTTGTAGGGCCTCCAGGTGTTGGTAAAACACTTATCGCAAGAGCAGTTGCAGGAGAAGCTTCTGTACCTTTCTTTTATCAAAGTGGTTCATCTTTTGTTCATATTTATGTGGGAATGGGTGCTAAAAAAGTAAGAGAGTTATTTACTGTTGCAAAAGCCAAAGCACCTGCTGTTATTTTTATAGATGAAATAGATGCTGTTGGTAAAAAAAGAACGGGTGGTTCTAATGATGAGAGAGAAGCTACTTTAAATGAACTTTTAACACAAATGGACGGTTTTGAAGGGGATTCTGGAGTTATTGTTATTGCAGCTACTAATAAACTAGAAATGTTAGATGATGCACTTTTACGAGCGGGGCGTTTTGATAGACGCGTTCATATATCTTTACCTAATATAGAAGATAGAAAAGATATTTTAAACCTTTATTTAAAAAAGAAAAATCACAGTATTAATGTTGATTCCCTAGCAAGTGCAACTTCTGGTTTTTCTTCTGCTTCTTTATCTACTTTAATTAATGAAGCACTCTTAAGTATGATTAAAAGAGAAGATGTAAGTATTAATGAAAAAGACATACAAACAGCAAAAAGTAAGTTAGAGTTTGGGAAAAAAGAGAATATGATTTTGGATGAAAAACAAAAAGAAATTTTAGCTATTTATCAAGCTTCAAAAGCATTTATCTCTAAAAAAAGAATTCTTCTATTTGATGAAGGAATAAGTAAAAGGGATATTGCTTATCCTTCAAAAGTAGAGCTGATTTTTTTACTAAAACAATACTTAGCAGGTTCTATTGGAATAGACGTTATTAAACATGAACAATATATTGTAAATGTAAAAGATTTACAAGATGCTGATACTTTGGCCCTTACAATGACCAATGATTACAAAATGGCTCACTCAAGTGAAGAATTGTTAAGTGAAGTAAAAAATGCCTTAAGAAGTGAATTGTCAAAGAATATTAATACCATTAATAAACTAAAAGACATTATGTTGGATAAAGAGGTTATAAGTGAAAATGACTTCTAATTATTTTTCTGGCTTTTGTCTAAAAGATGAAAAAGAACTGTTTTCTTCTTATTTAATAGAAAATGACTTTACGCTACAGGGATTTTCATATGGGTGCATAGAAGCATTTTCTAAAGCTTTAGTAAGCGAAAAAAGAATAGACTTATTACAACTCTTCTCACCTGCTTTTTTTCAAAGTAAAAATAAAAAATTTCACAGATTACAACTTATGTATTATAAAAAAAATAAAAAATCCTATGTTTTGAACTTTATTAAAAACATTGCATCTCCTTCTTCTTATGATTGTTCTTCTTATATTAAAGAAGGAACATACGAAGAATTAGAAACATTGTTGTCTTATGAGTGGAAAAAAGAGAATCTTGAAAAACTTTTGGGAAAAGGCACTAAGATTGAAGTATATTTGGGCGAAAAAGATGAAATAATTCAAAGCAAAGAAACAATGGATTTTTTTAAAGAGTATGCAAGTGTTTATTATATAAAAAATGCAGGACATATATTAAAAACGTGATTTATCTATTTAAAAAAAGGATTATTATTGAATAAAAATATTGCAAAAATTGGGATTATAACAGCTAGTGATAGAGCAAGTGCAGGTGTGTATGAAGATTTATCTGGTTTAGCTATCGAAAATACATTAAATGAATACTTAAGTTCTTCTTGGGAAAAAGTATACAGAGTTATTGAAGATGATCAAGCTACAATCGAAGCTACAATGAAAGATTTAATTGATAACCATGGTTGTTGTTTAGTAGTTACAACGGGTGGAACAGGTCCTAGTTTAAGAGATGTAACTCCAGAAGCCACTGAAGCTGTATGTGATAGAATGATGCCTGGTTTTGGAGAATTAATGAGAAGTGTTTCGCTACAATATGTACCAACCGCAATACTCTCACGTCAAACAGCTGGTTTAAGGGGATCTTCTTTAATTGTTAATCTCCCTGGAAAACCTAAATCTATTAAAGAGTGTTTGGATGCAGTTTTTCCAGCTATTCCTTATTGCATTGATTTGATGAATGGGCCTTTTTTAGAGTGTAATGAAAAAAATATAAAAATTTTTAGACCTAAGAGTAAATAGTACGTATTAAATAAGTGTTAACATTCTTTTGTTAATATTTTTATAATTATTTTAAAGGATGAACATGAATAAAAAAGTTTTATTATTAGGTGCTACTTTGATGGCATCATTATTAAGTGCAAAAGAGTTAAGTTTTAAAGAAGTTCAAGAAATCGCCAAATTAGATATGTTGGTTAAATCACAAATCATAGTTGAAAAAGCATATTTAGAAAATGATATTTATATGTTGAAAACGAATATTAGAGGACAAGCCCAAACACTTTTTTTAACAAAAGATAAAAAGAATTTGATTGCAGGAAAAGTCTATAATACTAAAACCAGCACTGAGTTAAGTATTCCCAATGATATTTCTATTTTAAAAGGAAAAGAAGGTTTTTCTTATGGAAGCGGTAGTGATGAATATTATTTGTTTACAGATCCAGAATGTCCCTATTGTAAAAAATTTGAAGCTTATTTACCTCAATTAAAAAAACATTTAAAAATAAATGTTTTCTTTTTTCCTCTAAGTTTTCATAAAGATGCGAAAGAACTAAGTTATTTTATCTTGTCTCATAAAGATAAAGATGCGCAAGCTCAAGCTATGTTTAAAGCAGAAGCTTCTAATGAAGATTTTAAAAACAGAAGCTATAAAAGTGGTGAAAAAGGACAATACATTGAAATGGTTGATAATCATTTAAAATTAGGAGCACAATTAGGGGTTCGTGGAACACCTACTATTTATGATTCTAATGGTAAAAGTATAGTTTGGACTTCTTTACTGGAAAAATATAATATTAAATAAAACGCTTGCTAAAGCAATAAAATCTCTTTATTTTATTGCTTTTCCCTCCTAATCTCCTTCCTTACATCCAATATTTATTCAAAATAAGCTATAATTCGCGCATGCAAGATATATTTAAAAAATTAGATTTAGAAGATTATATAGAAAGTTTTTCTTCTCTTTATGCAAGAGAAAAATCAGTTATTTTAGAAGGTGATATTAATTTACACCATAAGCTAATAAAACAATTAGAACAATACAATTTTAAACAAGTTCCTAAAGTTGCTAATCTTGATACTGCTTTGATGCGTATACAAAAACAAGCAGTTTTGAAACTTGATGATATTTTTGAATTTGTAAAGATTATTTCATATTTTGAATATTTAAAACGTTTTAATTTTGATGGAAAACTTGAAGAATGGTTTTCTAAAATTATTACGCCTATTGATATTATTAAAGTGCTTGATTATTTCTCTGATAATGGAGAATTAAAAGAAGGTTTTGATGAGGATTATGATTTAGTTAAACAAGCTATGTACAAAAATAAGCTTGTAATAAAAGAAAGTTTATACAAAAGTGTAAATAACTCAAAACTAAGAGCTTATTTAGTTGATTCCCAAGTACATTTTATTAATCAAGAAGAGTGTTTATTAGTACGTGGTGGGTTTAATCATGTTCTAAAAGGTACAGTAATTCACAGATCAAATGCTGGCTTTTTTTATGTTGTTCCTCACAGTGTTAGTGCATTAAAACAAAAACAAAGTGATCTAAAAAACAAAGAAGAAGAAATTTTATTGAAAATATGTAAAAGTATTTCTTCAAGTTTCAACAAAAACCTTATGTTTTTAAAGTTTATAAACAAAGAGTTTGATAGATTTGATCATTATCAAGCACGATTATTTTTCGCAAAAAGTGGAAACAAGAACTTCATTAT
Source organism: Campylobacteraceae bacterium (assembly GCA_013215945.1). NCBI lineage: Bacteria > Pseudomonadati > Campylobacterota > Epsilonproteobacteria > Campylobacterales > Campylobacteraceae > Campylobacteraceae bacterium. The sequence continues at coordinate 74,744 of JABSOM010000015.1, read as the reverse complement.
TCCTAATAAAAATCACAAAAATAAATTAATTGACTTTTGTCACCCAGCGCTAAGTGATCCTAAACCTATTAGTGTAGATTTTACAAAAGCTGTAGTTATGATTACTGGTGTTAATGCTGGGGGTAAAACAATGATGTTAAAATCTGTTTTATCTGCTGTTTTATTGTCAAAATACTTGATTCCTTATAAAGCTGATGCCAGATCTACCATTGGGCAATTTAAAAAAGTAATTGCTGTTTTAGATGATCCTCAAAGTGTAAAAAATGATATTTCTACTTTTGCAGGAAGAATGCTTGAATTCTCAAAACTTTTTAATCAAAGAAATGTCATTGTAGGTGTAGATGAAATCGAATTAGGTACGGATTCAGATGAAGCAGCTTCTTTATTTAAAGTAATAGTAGAAGAATTAATGAAAAAAGATATACAAATTATTATTACAACCCATCATAAACGTTTGGCTGCATTAATGGCTGCAAATGAACAGGTTGAATTAATTGCGGCTTTATACGATGAACAAAACAGAAAACCAACCTATGAGTTCTTGCAAGGGACAATAGGGCGCTCTTACGCTTTTGAAACAGCAGCAAGATATGGAATTCCTTCTCATGTAGTTAAACTTGCAAAAGAGGTTTATGGAGATGATAAAGACAGATTAAATGAATTAATTGAACGTTCATCTTCGCTGGAGCGAGAATATAAAGAGAAAATAGCACTTTTAGATGAAGAAATTAAAATGCATCAACGCTTAAAAATTAATTTAAAAGAACAAAAAGAAGATTTAGACGATCATATTTATATGGAAAAATCAAAACTTCATAAAGAATATAAAGATGCCACAAGTGAAGCAAAAAAAGCAATTAAAGCAAAAATATATAAAGAGTCCCATCAGCACTTAAATACAGCTCATGTAAAAATGAAAGAAATAAAAGTGCAAAAAGTTGAAGAAGAAATCAATTTTAAAGTAGGGGACCGGGTTAAATACAATACTAACAAAGGCGCAATTGAATCCATAAAAGGGAAAAAAGCCTTTATCCAAACAGATGGTGGCATGCGCTTGCAAGTAAATTTACGAGATTTAAGACGCTCAGGAAATGCTCCTAAAATTAAAGTAAAACAAAAAGTATCTGTATCTGTTGCTAAAACAGGTGCAGGACATGTAAAACTTGATTTACATGGACAAAGAGCAGATGAAGCCATTGATAATTTGGATAAATTTTTATCTGATGCTTTAATTGCTGGTTTTGACGAGGTTTTAGTTTATCACGGTATTGGTACTGGTAAATTGGCATTTGCTGTAAAAGAGTTTTTAGATACTCATCCTTGCGTAAGAGCTTATACCGATGCTCATCCTAGCTCTGGTGGTTATGGTGCAAAAGTAATTAAACTTTAAAATACAATACATTTTTTAATATAGGAATAAATATGACAGTAATAGAACTTTTTCAAAAATTATTAAGATTTAAATCATTAACACCCATAGATGATGGTGCTTTTGATTTTATTGAAGAGTATTTAGGAAATACTTGGACCTGTATTAATATAGATACGCAAGATACTAAAAACAGATTTTATTACAAAAAATTTAACGACAGTGCTCAACATTTATGTTTTGCAGGTCATATTGATGTTGTTCCTTTAGGGGAAGGTTGGAGTGTTGATCCTTTTGCAGCTGATATTAATGATGGTATTATAATTGCACGTGGGGCTCAAGATATGAAAAGTGGCGTAGCTGCATATTTATATGCGTGTAAACATGCACAGAACTTTAATGGTACTTTATCTATTCTTATGACTTCTGATGAAGAAGGTCCTGGTACTTTTGGGACGATTAAAGCCTTGGAGTATTTAAAAAGTATTGATTTTATTCCTACTTATGCAGTTGTTGCAGAACCTACTTGCGAGCTAACATTTGGTGATGCTATTAAAGTGGGCAGACGTGGAAGTATTAATGGGTATTTGCATATTCAAGGAAAACAAGGTCATGCTGCTTATCCTGAAAAAACAATTAATCCCATTCATCAGCTCTCAACTACCTTATCAAATATTGCAGGATATAATTTTGATGAAGGAGATGAATATTTTTCACCCTCACAACTTATTATTACAGATATACGAGCTGGAATGCAAGTTACTAATGTAACACCTGATACACTTGATTTAATGTTTAATGTAAGAAATTCTACGAATACCAAACAAGAAGATATTAAAAAATTTATTCATAAACAATTTAAACATACCAATTATACGCTTGAATTAACACAAGGTTCTTATCCTTTTGTAACAAATAAAGAATCAAAAGTAGTAAAAGTAATGGAAGATTCCATCAAAGATATTTTAAATATTACAACTAAACACTCAACAGCAGGTGGTACTTCTGATGCCAGATACTTTGGAAGTTTTGGTATTGAAGCCATAGAATTTGGTGTGATTAATGATACAATTCATTCAATAAATGAAAGAACAAGCGTGAAAGAAGTTAAAGCTTTAGCGGAAGTTTTTTCTTCTTTAATCAAAAATTTTGATTAGTTTTCCTTAAGTCTTAACAAAAAACTTTTACAAAATATAAACAATAACTCTTCTTTAAAAGATATACAAAATATTTTGTATATCTTTTATCACGTATAAAACTACTACAATTATTATATTTAGAAATACTTCCTGCATTTACTCCTATTCATTTTGATAATTAATCTTATTTTGATTATAATTCACAATAAGCTTTAGGGGTGTCATTTTGACTGAGACCATACCCTTATACCTGATCTGGTTTGTACCAGCGTAGGAAAAAGTTATTTGATAAAAATAAATTTTAAAATCCTTAAGCTTAAATATTAAAAAAGGATTATAATGTTTCCAACATTAGTTTCACAAGGCTTAATTGCCTCCATTATTCTATTTTTAGGTTTTGCTTTTTATTCGTATAAAAAAGCAAAAAACTCCAATGATTCATTGATTATTTATAAAGATGCTGTTTCTTCAACGCTGGGGGTTTCCACATTAACTGCTTCAGCTTTAGGTGTGTGGATTTTATTCTCACCTGCTTCTTCTGCTTTATGGGGTGGATTACCAAGTGTTTTTGGTTATGCCTTAGCTTCTTCTTTGCCTTTACTTGCTTTAGCATTTTTAGGTCTTAAAATCAGAAATGCAATGCCTAATGCTTCTTCTTTAATTGAATACACAGAAGTAAAACTTGGAAAATCCTATAAAAATCTTTTGCTTGTTTGTACCATTTTTTATATGTTTATTTTCTTATGTGCAGAAATGACCGCAGTTGCTAAAGTATTACAATCTTACGGAGGTTATTCTTTAGGTTTGGGAGCTTTTATTATCTTACTTGCAACGGCATCTTATTCTTTAATGGGTGGTTTACGTTTATCTATTAAAACAGATTTTATTCAATTTATCTTAATTATGTTTGTTTTATTGGGATTGTTTTATTTCATTCCTTGGAATAAAAGTTTTGAAACGTTTGATTTTGCAAGTACCATGAGCAGTGATTTTACAAACTTCAATCATGTGGCTTTTGGTTTAACACTTATTATTGCAGTCTTATGTACAGAAGTATTTAATCATACTTCATGGCAAAGAGTATATGCTTTAAAAAAAGATGTTCTAAAACGTTCTTTTATAATTTCTGCGCTTATTGTATTTGTTGTTATTTTCATTTTAGGAATGACAGGATTATATGCTAAAAGTACTGGTTTATTAGGCTCTGATGCAAATTTAGCACTTTTTGATTTATTGGCATTAAAAAGCCCTGTTACTATTTTTATTCTGATTTTATTTGTAGTATCTTTGGTTTTATCTTCTAGTGATTCTTTATTAAACGGAATTGCTTCTTTGTTTGTACTTAATAAAGAAGAAAACTCTAAAAATCTTTCTTTTTACAGATGGGTAATTGTACTTACTTGTTTTCCTGTTTATTATATTGCTTCAAAAGGTTATGACGTATTTTACTTATTTTTAGTCGCTGATTTAATTTGTTGTGCACTTATAGGTCCAGCAATTTTTGCAATTTTAGGAAAAAGAGAATATCCAAAAGCTTTTTTAATTGGAATTATTTCTTTAGTAGTTGGAGCTTTATTATTTCCAGGACTTAATTTTACGGATGGGATATTAGTGTCATTTTTAGGGGGTGCTAAAGAAGTACCTGCTTTACTTGCACAGAATCAATTGTTTTTTTCTTTTATTCTTTCGGTTTCTTTGTCCTTTATTTTGACTCTTCTTTTTTCAAAAGAAGCGAAAAATGTTAAGATATAAAACCCTTCAAATCATCTCTGGATCTGATTCCAGTGGTGGGGCAGGGATGCAAGCAGATATAAAAACAGCTACATCTTTAGGCGTTTATTCTTTAAGTGCTTTAACAGCCCTTACCGCCCAAAATACCTGTGGGGTAAGTGAAATCCTAGATATTGATGAAAAGTTTGTTAAAGCCCAATTAGATACAAATTATGAAGATATCAAATGTGATGCTGTAAAAATTGGAATGCTTCATAAAAAAAGCTTAATAAAAGAAATAAAAGATTTTTTGCTTAAAAATAAAATACAAAATATAGTGCTTGATCCTGTTATGGTTTCAACCTCTGGAGCTGTTTTACTTGAAGAAGATGCTATTTTATCTTTGAAAAATGACTTATTTCCTTTAGCAGATATTATAACTCCCAATTTACATGAAGCAAGATTGTTGTTTGAAAAAGATATAAATACAAAAGAAGATGCTCAAAATGCCTGTTTATATCTTGGGACTTTTGGCTGTAAATATGTTTTAATTAAAGCTTTAGAGTATGAAGAAGGTTTTAGTATCGATTGTTTATATAGTGTAGAAACAAAAGAATTTACGTACTTTAAAAATAAAAAGATAGATACGTTAAACACTCATGGAACTGGTTGTTCCTTATCTTCTGCTATTGCTTCTTATTTGGCACTTGGTTTCAAAATAGAAGAAGCTTGTCAAAAAGCCAATACTTATGTTAATGAAGCTATTACTTCGGGTTCTAAGTATAAGATTGGGAAAAATACTGGCCCTATTAATCACATGTATAAGATTATGAAAGACTAGTTTTTTACTTTTCCATATCACAAGAGTCTGGAGTTATTTCTCCATGCTCTTGTACATAACCAAGACCCCAGTTGTACATTTCATTTACTACTGTTTTTAATCTTTTTCCACTAGGAGTTAATGAATATACTACTTTTGGAGGAACTTGAGCAAAAACTTTTCTGTTTATGATATTCTTTTCTTCTAATTCTTTTAATTTTACAGTAAGTGTTTTTTGTGTTATCTCACAAATTTCTTCATTCAGTTCTTTAAACCTTTTATTGCTGTCTAACAAATGATAGATAATAGACAATTTCCATCTGTCATTAAATATGTCTAGGGTTACGTTAATAGCACAGTTGAACTCTTTATTATTAATAATATACATTAATTTCCTTATATGAAAGTATTATATCATAAATAAACAAATACTCCATTACTTACCTAAAGTAATGTAAGCAACATTTAAGTTAATTAGCAATATACTCCAAAATTAATGGATAACATAAAAGAAATGAGGTCAAATGAAAAAAGTACTGATTATAAATGGACATCAAAGATACGAAGGTATTGCGGAAGGAAAATTAACAAAAATATTAATTGATGCTGCGCTTGATGTTTTTAATGAAAAAGACTTTGAGGTGCAACACAGTGTAGTTGAAAGCAATTATGATGTAAAAGAAGAATTGGAAAAATTTGCCTGGGCGGAGTATATTTTATTTCAATATCCCGTATATTGGATGGGTGTACCTTGGCTTACAAAAAAATACATTGATGAAATTTTTTCAGGGGGTTATGGAAATGTTACTTATGTTAATGATGGAAGAAGCTCAAAAGACAGCAGCAAAAAATATGGAAGTGGAGGTTTATTACAAGGTAAAAAATACATGTTAAGTTTTACTTATAATTGTCCTTCAAGTGAATTTTCAAATAAAGAGGGTTTTTTTGATGGATTATCCTTAGATGAAGCCAATATCGCGACTCATAAAACGTTTCAGTTTTGTGGAATGAACGCATTAAAAAGTTATGCGATGCATGATATTTTTAAAAGTGATTTAGATGTAAAAAGTGAGCTCAAAGTATTTAAAGAACTTTTATCAAAGAATTTTTCTTAGAAAAATTGTTTATAACTTACTTTTAGTATCGTAATGATATTTTAATACTAAAGAGTGTATACTTACTTAGAAATAAAAGGACCAAAATGCAAAAAGAAACAAATAAAACGATATTCAATGAAGCAATGGATTTTAGACATGCTTGTAAAGTTTTCGATGATACAAAAGAAATTGAAGAAAGTGACTTTAATTATATTCTAGAAGCAGGACGTAAATCACCATCTTCTTTTGGAATGGAACCTTGGAAGTTTTTAGTAATTAAAAACGAAGAACTTAAAGAAAAGATAAAAGAAGTGTCTTGGAATCAAGTTCAAGTTACAAGTGCTAGTGAATTAATAATTGTACTTGCCAAAATTTATGATGTAAAACCTGAGTCAAGTATTCCAGGTAAACGATTTGCTAGACGAGATATGTCTCAAGAACAATATGATTTTTACTTAAATTTATATGCCAATCATTTAAGTGATACTTTAAGTTCTGATTCAAATATTTATGCGTGGACTTCTAAACAAACATACTTAGCCGTAGCTAATATGATGACAGCAGCTGCTAGTATTGGAATTGATTCTTGTCCTATAGAAGGTTTTGAGAAAGAGAATCTTGAAAAAGTATTAGGTCTTGATACGAGTAAGTACCAAGTATCAGTAGTCCTTCCTTTTGGATACAGAATTAATGAACAAAGTTCTCAATTAAGACTTAGCTCTAGTGAAGTTGTTGAAATAATTAAATAAAGAGTCAAAAATAAGTATTAGTAATTAATACTTATTTTAAAAGAATTACTTTATTTCTTCCTGTTTCTTTTGCTTCATATAAAGCAAGATCTGCTTGTTTCAACATGTCTTCAAATGAAGAAGCAAAAGAAGTGGTAAGTCCAATAGAAACAGTAAATTTAAGTTTTAAATCCTCAATATTTATAATTGTTTCTTCAAATGCTTTTCTGATTTCTTCATAAAGTTCTAATATTTCTCTTTCATTGATGTTTTTACTAATAATACAAAACTCTTCTCCACCGACTCTGGATATTAAATTATTGTTATCCAAAAACGTATTTAAAATCTCAGGAATATGTTTAATGGCGATATCTCCCACATCATGACCATATTGGTCATTTATATTTTTAAACTTATCAATATCAATAATCGCACAAGAAAGATAACTGTCTACTTTTTTTGCTTTTTCGTAAATTTTTCTTCCTTTTTCAAACAAATAACGTCTGTTATACATTCCTGTCATATAATCCTTATTTGCTCGATCCCTGCTTTGTTCAAAAAGTTTTATAATGTCAAGATTAGAATTTACTCTTGCATAAAACTCTTCGTCTGAAAAATCTTTGTAAATAAAATCATTGGCACCGTATTTCAAAAATTTTGCAACGATTTCTTTATCTGTTATTGAAGATAAAGCAATAATTGATATCTCATCTTTTTTGTATTTTTTTCGCATTAATGCAGTAAGTTCTAGGCCATTCATTCCTGGCATTATGTAATCAACTAATATTAACTTGATTTTATTTTTACTTTTCATGATTTTTATTGCATCTTCTGCGCAAGATGCTAAAATTGTATTGATATTGTATTTTTTACATAAGTGTTTTATTTTTGCCGAAAAAGATCTGGAATCATCAACTACTAATACATCAACTTTTGAATTGTCTATAAATCTTTGCACAACATAAGCCGTATAATCAAGAGAATAAGCGCCATTTTTAATTACATAATCAATTATAAAATCATGTTTATATAAAGGATTATTTTTGTCGTATTGTTTGGCTGTTAAAATGATACTGGGAATAGAAAATTTTTCCATAAATAGTATTATTTCTCCATCAGGAGCATCTGGTAAACCTAAATCTAAAATAGCAATATCAAATTTACCTTTTTCTTGAAGTAAAAGATTGGCACATTCTTGTTTTGATTTTGCCGTAAATATTTCTAAAGGACTTATATGTTCTAATACAGAAACCAATCCTTGCAACAACGTTATGCTGTCATCTACAATAAGTATTTTCAAGTTTAGCCTTTGTAGTTATTTAAGAATTATTATATAGTTATTTATTTTAAAAACTTCCACTGTTTTTAAATTAAATTTTAATAAGAAGTATTTATTTGCCTTATGGAAAACTTAGATATTTTTGGATATAATCGCCTTTTATTAAACAATGGAGATTTTATGGTACAAACAGTTAATCTTAAAAAAGCTTACGGCTCAAGAGTTTTATTTCAAGATATTAATGTCAAGTTAGATTCAGGGAAAAGATATGGTTTAATCGGCGCAAATGGTGCTGGAAAAACTACATTTCTTAAAATATTATCAGGTATTGAAGATGCTACAGATGGTGAAGTTCAAGTTCAAAATGGTAAAAAAATTGGAACCTTGGGGCAAAATCAATTTGCGTACGAAGAGTATTCAATTTTTGATACCGTTCTTTTAGGAAATAAAAGACTTTATGATGCAATTAAAGAAAAAGAAAAACTGTATTTAGAAGAATATACGGATGCAATTGGAGATAAATTAGGTGAATTAGAGATTATTTGCTGTGAAGAAGATCCAACGTATGAATACGATATTAAAATCACAAAAATTCTTGAAGATTTAGGTTTTCCTGCTTCAAAACAAAATGATTTAATGTCAAGCATTACAGGTGGAGATAAGTTTAAAGTCTTATTGGCACAAGTTTTATACCCAAAACCAGATGCATTATTTTTAGATGAGCCTACGAATAACTTGGATATTGCAACTATTGGATGGTTAGAAAACAGACTTCAACATCATGATGGAACAATGGTTGTTATTTCTCATGATAGACACTTTTTAAATGCTGTTTGTACAAATATTTTAGATGTTGATTATAAACAAATCAGAGAATTCTCAGGTAACTATGATGATTGGTATATAGCTTCAATGGTAATTGCTAAACAAAATGAAAAAGATGTTAACAAAAAATTAAAAGAGAAAGATGAATTAGAAAAATTCATTACACGATTCTCTGCAAATGCTTCAAAAGCAAAACAAGCAACATCAAGACAAAAACAACTTGACAAACTAAATGTTGGGTCTATCAAGGTTTCTTCAAGAAGAGATCCTGCTATTATCTTTAAACAAAAAAGAGAAGTTGGAAAAGAAATTCTAACACTTAAAAATGTAAGCAAATCTTTTGATGGAAAAGTTGTATTAAATGACATTACTTTTACTGTTGAAAAAGAAGATAAAATAGCTGTTATTGGGCCAAATGGTATTGGAAAAACTACATTATGTGAAGTAATGGTTGAAAATATCAAAGCAGATTCTGGTGATATTTTATGGGGAGCTACTATTCAAAATGGTTATTTTCCTCAAAATGCTACGGATTTAATTGAAGGTGATATTACTTTATACGATTGGTTAAGAGCTTTTGATAGAGATGCAGATATTTCTGAAATTAGAAACTGTTTAGGACGAATGTTATTTAATGGTACTGAGCAAGAAAAACAAGTAAAAGCGTGTTCTGGTGGTGAAAAACACAGAATGATGCTTTCTAAAATTATGTTAGAACAACCCAACTTTATGATTTTAGATGAGCCTACAAATCATCTTGATTTAGAAGCTATTATTGCACTTGGAGAAGGACTATTGGCTTATGCTGGTTCTGTTATTTGTGTATCTCATGATAGGGAATTATTAGATGTATATGCTAATAGAATTATAGAAATTCAAGCAGATGGATCAATTATTGATTTTAAAGGTTCTTACGAGGAATTTTCAGAATTAAAGTCAAGTCAAGTAAATAAAAAGAAGTAACACTTCTTTTTATTTTAATAATTTATCGTATATGAGTAATTGACTTAGCTTCAATTCTAGCTTCTTTACGTCTAATAGCATCTTTATATCTTCTTTTGTCATCGTCTGTTTCAATAGGAAGTTTTGGTACTGGTGTTGGATTTCCTTTTTCATCTACTGCAATCATGGTAAAATAACATACATTTGTATGTTTTGTCTCTCTGTTTTTTACATCTTCTGAAATAACTTTTATTCCTATCTCCATTGAAGTTCGTCCTGTATAATTAACAGATGCATAAAAGGTCACAAGTGAACCAATTTTAATAGGATTTTGGAAAAGTACCATATCAACAGATAAAGTAACTGCATACATCCCTGTATATCTTGCCGCACAAGCATAAGCTACGTGATCAAGCATTTTTAATATTTCACCACCATTGACATTGTCGCCAGAGAAATTTGCTTTATCTGGTGTCATTAACATAGTCATGGCAAGTGATTTTTGGTCTTTTTGAATCATTCTTCGCCTTTAAAAAGTATTAAGATATATTATAGAACAAAAGTAATAATATGACTTGATTCAAATATAGTATTCACTTTATTCGCATAAAAAAGATGAAAAAGTAACAGTATAAAGTACTTTACTTCAATAATTCTCTCATTTGTGTTTCACTTATTGTATTTACTTTTAACAATAATGCTTTATCGTATTTAGAACCCGCATCTTCTCCATAAATTAAGAAATCCGTTTTTTTAGATACGGAAGAACTTACTTTAGCTCCTAAGTCTTCTAGGTCTTTTTTTATCAAACCTCTGCTTACACTCATTGTTCCTGTAATAACTACCGTTTTAGCTTTAAAAGGGTTTTCAGCTGCTTCAATTCTTTGCTCAATTTTAGGATTAATAATTGAAAATAACTCTTTAATCAAGGTATCATTAACCCGCATAAATTCTAAAAATGAATTAACCATTTGTTCCCCAAAACCCTCAATACTGATAAGTTTTTCGTAGGTGAGAGAAAAAAGTTCTTCTCCAAAACCTAAGGCTATTTCTTTTGAAGCTACTTCCCCTATATGTTCAATTGCTAAGGCGTTTATTAACCTATGTAACTGGGTACCTTTTGTATCTTTTATAGCCTTTAATAAATTATTAATTCTTTTTTCTTTAAAACCTTCTAAAGAAATTAAATCATTAAATTCTAAAAAATATAAATCTAAGATGTCTTTTATTTTTTTCTCTTTTACTAGTATTTCAACAATTTTAATACCCAAACCATCAATATTCATACAGTTTTTTGAGGCAAAATATATAATGCTTGTTACTACTCTTGAACTGCAATCAAGATTTTGGCACTTAATTAATATACCTTCATCTAATAATTCACTTTGGCAATTGGGACACTCAACTGGCCTTTTTATAGGAACTGAGCTAGAATCTCTTCTCTCTTTAAATACTTTTGTAATTTTGGGAATAATATCTCCACTTTTTATAATGATAACTTCATCGTTTATCCTTAAATCCAAACGCGCAATTTCATCATAATTGTGTAAAGATGCTTTCTCAACAGTTGATCCATCAATTAAAGTAGGTTCTACTAACGCTACAGGAGTAATAACACCTGTTCGTCCTATTTGTTGAATGATATCAATTACTTTTGTTGTTTTTTCAACAGCTGGAAATTTATAAGCACATGAATATCTTGGAAATTTTACGGTATGTCCTAGTTCTTCTTGTATTTCTAGATTGTTGATTTTTATTACCATTCCATCTAACATCATGGGTATTTTTTCTCTTTTTGCAATTATTTCATGATAAAGTTTTTCAATACCTTCTACTGTTCTTGTTTTAGTAAGCATGGGAGGTTTGACAAAACCAAGTGTATAAATATATTCCATTAAAGATGAGTTTGTTTTAAAGGAAAGCTTATGTTGTCCTACACCCCATACATTAAAAAACAGTTTTCTTTTGGCTGTAATTTTGGGATCAAGTTGTCTTAATGAACCAGAAGCAGCATTTCTTGGATTTGCAAACATTGCTTCATTGTTTTTAGCCCTGTCTTCATTTATTTTTTCAAAATCAGCTTTTTTTATAACAATTTCGCCTCTTATTTCAATTAAAGACTTTTCTTTTATTTCCAAAGGAATTGAGTGAATAGTTATAACATTGTTTGTAATATCTTCCCCAATACTACCATCACCTCTTGAGATGGCTTGTTTTAAAAAACCATTTTCATAAATTAAATTTAATGATGCCCCATCAAATTTTGGTTCACAATAAAATTCAAGATCAGTACTTACTTTTTTGGCCCTTTTAATCCAATCTATTAATTCTTGTGTGTTAAATACATCTTCTTGTGACCACATTCTACTTAAATGATCGGCTTTATTAAAGCCCTCAAGTACTTTACCTCCAACACGATTATTAGGAGTATTCGCGTTGGCATGAGAAGGGTTTTGTTTTTCATAGGATAAACAAAGTCTGGCTAAACTGTCATATTCTTCATCACTTGCTTGTGGGTCATCTTGAACATAATAAGCGTAGGCCCAAGATATAAGTTTTTCTATATTTTTATTGTATTCATTTTGTGTCATATTTTTTCTTCATAATTGATTTTTTTTATTGTATCTAAAATGTTTTACTCTAGGCTTAGATTTTTTGTAAAATATCTACCCTAAAAGGTTTTAGAAATTCTGCTTTATCATTCTTAGAATATTCAAGATATTTTTCTTTGATTTTTAAGTAAAGTTCTTCTTTTAATTCATTGTTGTTATAGGATTGATTAATATGTTTAAGACTAAATTCTTCAAATGAATTATAACTTATTTCAGCATTAAAAAATATCTCTTGAAAGAGTTTAAATTTTTCTTCTTTCACCGCTTGTTCTATGCTTAAAAAAGCTTCTGCTCTTACTTCTTTTTCATTATGAAACATAGCAATTAATTCATTGTGTTTTCCTTTAAAAAGTGGCTCAGAAATATATAATAATCCATTGGGTTTTAAAACTCTTTTTATTTCACTCAAAGCCTGTTTCATTAAATTTTTAGGTATGTGATGAAAAGATTTGAACATGAATACCATATCAAAAGTCTCATCATTGAAGCCTAATTCTTCTGCACCATAAGGTTTGTAAATAATACCATCATTATTAAGTAAGTTTTTCTTATGTTGTATTATATCTATTTCACAAGCATATATACTTCTATCAAATCCATTATTTTTTATTTCTTTAGTGATTTTGGCATTGCCGCAACCTAAGTCTAAAATACATTTATTGTTTAAATTGAGTGTTTCTACTAAATACATTTCATTAAATGTTTGTATTATTTCTTCTTGAAATTCTTTCATATTGAACCTTCTTTTTATATATAACAGTATATAAAATTTGCTCTAATAAAATAGAATTAAAAAGCCAAAGCTAGGAATTATTGGTTTTTTGTTACAAAAGAATCCACAAAAAAAACAGTTTTCTAAAAAAAGACAATATTTTTTTTAAAAACTTATATTAAATTAATTTAATATCATTATACTTTCTCATAATAAAATTATTAATCTTTTATATCTATAGTAAAAGGAGTTTTTAAGATGTATCTAAAATATTTTTTTCTATTTACTTTATTGTTAAAATCACTTTTTGCCCAGGATTCTTTGCATATTGCCGGTATTTTTTCTCATACTGGAAAAGCAGCAAAAGGAAATTTTTATTCTATTGAAGCTCTTAGAATTACTGTAAATTTGATAAACAAAACCGGCGGTATTTTAGGAAAACAAATTATTCTTCATGAACTAGATAACAAAAGTACGGCTTTAGGCTCCATGCAAGCTGCCCTAAAAGCAGACGAGTTAAAAGTCTCTGCTGTTATTGGTTCTGTTTGGAGTTCTCATAGTATTGCAATGGCTAAGATATTACAGGATAAAAAAATTCCTATGATTTCTAACTTTTCAACCAATCCAGCTTTGAGTAAAATAGGAAATTTTATTTTTAGAGTGTGTTATGTGGATATCTCACAAAGCAAAGCTCTTGCCAAATTTATCTCTACTTCTTTAAAAGCAAAAACGGTTATTGTTTTAGAAAATATTTCCAGTAACCATTCTATTTCTCTAAATAAAGAAATTCAAAAAAGTTTTAAGAATTTTAATATTAATATTTTAGATGTTCTAAAATATAATAAAAGTACCAGTAATTTTAAAAATATTATTGCTGTTATCAAAGAAAAAAAACCCGATATTGTTGTTTTAAGTGAGAAAAGTTTTAAAAGTGCTTTATTGATTGAACAAGCTTATGATATGGGGCTGTCAAAAATATTTGTTGGTTTTGATTCTTGGAGTAAGATTATGTATGAATATTCCAATAAGATTAATGGAAATTATTTTGTAACCCATTGGCATAAAGACAATAACAATGAAATATCAAAAAAAATATTGCCTCAATTAACAAAAATTCAAGGTTCTGGAGCACTTCTGACTTATGATGCGGTGATGCTTTTAATGGATGCCATCAAAAGAACAGAATCTTTTGATCCTTTAAAAATACAAAAAGCTTTACTTTTAACCAAAAACTTTAAAGGTGCTACAGGAAATATAAGTTTTGATATAAATGGTGACCCCGTAAATAAAGATAAAATTATAGTAAAGTTCGTAAATAATAAGGTTTCTTATGTTGAAACCATAAAAAGCTTTTGAATTTATGAAAAATACACTAAAACAGCAATTTTCCTATAGTTTATTATTGTTATTTATTATTTTATGTCTTATTTTTGTGCTCTTTTTGAATCCATTGAAAAAAGAATTAGAAGCGAAAGTTTTTGCTAATATAAATGTTTCTGTTCAAAGTTTTATGAAGTTAAGTTCTGGCATTTTAATCAATGATTTTATTTTAAAACAATATGACTCTATTAAAGCAACCTGTATGGATTTGCAAAGTCTTGATGGAATACTTCATATTGCTGCTTTTGATGAACAGAATGTTTTAATCTATCAAAACAAACAAGCTTCCTCTTTTGATATAAAGTATTTTGATAAAAAAAATACTTTATATTTTGATGAATATCAGTTTATGTACCATGGAAAAAGAGCCATTGCTTTTGAATATGACATTAGAGCTATCAATAAAACATGGGGAAAATTAGTTATTTATTATTCAGTAGATGAATTTGTATCTTTAATGAGTAAAATTGAATTATTTGTGTATGTTTTTTTGTTTTCTTTAATCCTTATCATTTTTATTTTAATCAATACTTTGTTAAATAAGTTAATCATTCATCCTATTCGTATTATTTCAAAACAAATGAAAAATATGAATAACAGTATTTTATACACTAAGATAACATTAAACAATAAAAATGAGATTGGCGACATGGCAAGTGCTTTTAACGAACTTTTTTTTAAAAATAAAATATTAATTCAAGAATTACAAGACAATAATTTGGGTTTAGAAGCAAAAATAAAAACAAGGACCTTAGAATTAGAGGCACACAACGATAAATTATTACTCACAAAAGAAGCTTTAAATACGCGCATAAATGAGTTTCATGCACTTATTAACTCCACTCTTGAAGCCCTGATTGTATTTGAAAATGATAAATGTACCGAAATCAACTATGAATGTTTAAAACTATTTGGTTTTGATTCTAAAGTAGAAGTTTTGGGTAAAAAACCTGCTTATTTTATTGCAAAACAATCGCAAGGTTTAGTTTTAACAAACAGTATAAAGAAGTACAGAGATTCTTATGAAGTTTTTGGTGTCAAAAAAAATGCAGAAACATTTTGTATGTTATTAAAAGAAGATATTTTTATTTCGTCAAAGAAAAAATTCAAAATACTTGCAATTTTAGATTTAACAGAAGTTAAAAACAGAGAAAAAACCTTATCTCTTAATTTAAAATTAGCATCTATGGGTGAAATGCTTGAAAATATTGCACATCAATGGAGACAACCCTTATCAGCAATTTCTGTAGCTGCCAGTGGAATGGAGCTACAGCATGAATATAAATTTTTAGATGAAAAACAATTTAGAGAATCTATTCGTATCATCTTAAGCAATACGAAACAATTATCACAAACTATTGATACTTTTAGAGATTTTTTTAAAGCAAAAAATGAAAACATTATTTTCAATTTAAAAAAAACCTTTCTTAAAACACAAAAACTAATTTTCTCAAAATATGAAGAGTCGAATATAAAACTGATTTTAAACCTAGAAGATGTAAATATTACGGGGAATGAAATAGAATTAATGCAAATTTTCTTAAATATTTTGAACAATTCAAAAGAAGCTTTTGTTCATGGGGGAAAAGAATATAAACGTTTTGTTTTTATTGATATTATTAAAGAAAACGATTTTGCCATTATTTGCATAAAAGACAATGCTTTGGGCATTAAAAAAGAGTTTCTGGAAAGAATCTTTGAGCCTTATTTTACAACTAAAAAACAACATTTGGGTACAGGTACTAGTTTATATTTAGGCAGAGAAATTATATCAAAACAGTTTAAAGGCAGTATAGAAGTCAATAACATCACTTACGATTACGAAAAAACAGTGCATCAAGGCTGTGTGTTTAAAATAAAATTACCTATTAATAACAATCCTAGTATCTAATTAGCTTATCTTAACCCTAGAATAGTATACTGAAGACAAGAATAGAAATAGGATTATTTTAATGAAAATACGAATATATTATGAAGATACCGATGCCGGTGGAGTTGTTTATCATACGAATTATATAAAATTCTGTGAAAGAGCCAGATCAGAGCTTTTTTTCTCAAAGAACTTAAGTCCTCAAAAAAATAATAATGAATTTTTTGTTGTAAAAAAAATCGAATGTGATTTCATAAAACCTGCTGTTTTAGGAGATATAATTGAAGTAAAAACTACCTTAGTTAAACGAAAATTTACTTCTTTGCTATTACAACAAGATATCTATAGAGATGATGTTTTACTGTTTAAAGCAAGTATTCTAGCTGTTTATGTAAAAGATTTAAAACCTTTTCGTATTCCTGATGATATGTATGAAGTTTTAGCATGAGACTTTTAATAAGTTTTTTACTGTTTGTTGTGTTTTTTACTAATATTAATGCAAGCGATAAACTTTTTTTTCTTCCTGGTGACAAAGAAGCGGTAAGTGCAAGATTATTAAAAGAAATCAATATTTCTAGAAAAAGCATTTTAATTGTGATGAATGAGTTTAACTACAAAAAGATTGCTATAGATTTAATTAGAGCAAAAAAAAGAAAAAACTTAGATATTACAGTGTATTTAGACTTTAATAAAAACAATAAGAGCAGTATTGTAAACTTATTAAGAAAAAATAAGATAGATGTGAAATTAATTAGAACAAGAATGAATGCTTCTTTTATTTTATTTGACAAGGATGTATTAATGTTTGGAAGTCTTAATTTAAATAAAAATGCTTTTAAAGGAAACTACGAAATAATTATGTTCTCTGATGATTCAAAAAACATAAATAAAGCACAATTATTTTTACAAAAAACGTTAAAAAACTAAAATCATAAGCATTGTTTATTTAGCTTTGCTATAATACAAAAAATACCTAAGGATTGTATGTGTTAGAATATTTTATTATTGCTTATTGTATATATTTTACAGTAAATATTTATACTTCATTTATGCAAGTTGCTTTTATAAAAAAAGCAAAAAAATTAAAACCTGTTATCTTGGATGAAACAAGATATGAAATAGCTGGGAATTACGCGATTGAAAAAGAAAAAATGACGATTCTTTCCTCTTTTTATGAATTTATCATCTTTTTTGCGTGGATTTCTTTTGGTCTTGAATTTTTAGATTCAAGTATAGTAATTGAGAGTTTGTGGCTTAAAGCAGTGATTTTTGTGAATATATTTATTATTATAAATTCTATTTTATCTATGCCTTTTGAAATATATAAAGTTTTTTCTTTGGATAAAAAATATGAATTTTCCAATATGACGGTTTCTTTGTATATAAAAGACACCATTAAAAGTACGCTTTTATTTTTAGTCTTTGGATCTGCTGTAATTGCCGGAATTTCACTGATTATTGAACATTTGGCTTTTTGGTGGATTTGGGGTTTTGTTTTTATTTTCTCTGTAATTATTTTAATTAATATGTTATATCCTATTATTAGAGATAAAATGTTTGATAAATTTGAGTCTTTAAAAGACAAAGAGCTTGAAGAAAAAATTGAAAAATTATTACAAGCGGTTGATTTTAAAAGTTCAGGTGTTTTCTCAATTGATGCTTCCAAACGTGATAATAGATTAAACGCTTATTTTGGAGGATTAGGAAGTACTAAACGAGTTGTTTTATACGATACTTTGATAGAAAAATTAAGTCACAATGAATTATTGGCTGTTTTAGGCCATGAATTAGGACATTTTAAAAATGGAGACATTCTTAAAAATATAGGAATCATGGGTTTAATTATGTTTGTATTTTTTGCTTTTTTTGGAAATTTAAGTGAAGAATTATTTTTACAAATGAAACTAAACAATGAACCTTACTCTATAATTATTGTATTTTTAATGTTTTCACCTATTTTTTCATTTTTTTTGATGCCTTTAATTTCCTTGATTTCCAGACACAATGAATATGCAGCAGATGAATTTGGTTCAAAACTACAAAGTAAAGAAGACCTAGTGAATGCTTTATTAAAACTTGCAAATGAAAACAAATCTTTTCCTTTAGCACATCCTTTATATATTTTCTTTTATTATTCACATCCGCCATTAACTGAGCGTTTTAAAGAACTGGGACATGATATTCACAAAGACGACAATAAAGCAGATAAAGGTGTTAATACAGACAATGCTTAAAAATGACTTTCTTATTTTAGCACTTGTTTTAGTATTTTCTTTTTTGCTTATTTGTCTTCTTTTTAAATTGTTGTATGACAAAAAAATACAAAAAAAACTTTTTGAATATGAACTAAATATACAAAATCTACATAATACCTATAAACAAGAGTTAAATAAGTCTGCTTCTTTATTAAAAGAAAAAGACTTTGAAATAGAAGCTTTATCTTCTAAATATGAAGAAAAAGAAAAGTACTATAATAAGATTCAAGAAAATGAACAAAATTCTTATGCTCAAAAACTCTTATTATTAGAAGAATCTAAATTAGAAATCAAAAAAGAATTTGAATTAATTTCTTCAAAAATTTTTGATGAAAATACAAGAAAATCCAATGATAATTTATCCTTAGTTCTTACACCCTTAAAAGAACAATTAGCAGGCTTTAACCAAAGAGTTAATGCAATCTATATAGAAGAAACAAAACAAAGATCGTCTTTGTTAAACGAGATTAAAACACTAAAAGATTTAAATTTAAAAATATCGGATGATGCAATCAATTTAACAAAAGCTTTAAAAGGTGAAAATAAAACCCAAGGGGATTGGGGCGAAATGATATTGTCTAAAATTTTGGAGCAAACGGGTCTTAGAGAAGGTATAGAATACAGCACCCAAGGTTCTTATACTTCAAATGACGGGAAACGCCTAAGACCAGATGTAATTGTACATTTACCTCAAAATAAAGACATAGTGATTGATTCTAAAGTTTCATTGCTTTCTTATAGTAAATATATTGAACATGATAAAAAAGAAGACAAAGTATTCTACGAAAAAGAGTTAATAAAGTCTATTTCAAAACATATTAAGGACTTAAGTTCTAAAAAGTACGAAGATATAAAAGCCGTAAATTCTTTGGATTTTGTGCTCTTGTTTATTCCAATTGAAGGTGCATTTATGCTCGCAACCTCAAAAGATTCTGTTTTATTTCAAAATGCTTTTGAACATAATATTATGCTGGTTTCTCCTTCTTCTTTGTATGTTAGTTTACGTACAATTGAAAATATCTGGCGTTATGAGCATCAAAATGAAAATGCCCTGCTAATTTCTAAAAAAGCGGGACAATTATACGATAAGTTTTATTCTTTTGTAAAAGATATGGAAGATATCGGACTGCATATAAATAGAACACAAAAATCTTATGAAGCTGCCACTAATAAGTTATCACAAGGAAATGGAAACTTAATTAAACGCAGTGAAGAATTTTTAAATATGGGAGTAAAACCAAAAAA
Source organism: Campylobacteraceae bacterium (assembly GCA_013215945.1). Taxonomy (NCBI): domain Bacteria; kingdom Pseudomonadati; phylum Campylobacterota; class Epsilonproteobacteria; order Campylobacterales; family Campylobacteraceae; species Campylobacteraceae bacterium. The sequence goes on along the minus strand of JABSOM010000015.1, from coordinate 54,761 downwards.
TATAATTTCTTCAAATACTTTAAATAATAAGTAAATAACTTTTAACTTTATTTTAAGTGATTTATTGATATCCTTTACATAGAAAATAGGGTATTGTAATGGCTAAAATAAATAATATTTATAAAAACAACGAAAATAAGCTCAAAGATAGTATAGAAAAAGTAAATTTGTCCTTATTAGTACTTGTATCTGTAAAAGACTTTAATATGATAAAACAATTTTATGCCAAAGATAAAATTATGGACATAGAAATCTGTTTTTCAAAAAAACTTCTAGAACTTCAAAATCATAAAAAATTGTTTGATAAAACATATATTTTAGGTGAGGGTATCTTTGCATTAATATGTGATTTATGTTCATTTAATACCTTAAAAAAAGAATTACTTGGTTTTTTTGATGAATTTGTTGAAAAAGTAAATGAATCTTATTTGTTAATTGAAAATTCAAAGTATGATTTAAATATAGATTTATCTTATGCAATAGGCAAGTATAAACTATTTGCTGATGCAAAACAAGGTTTAAAAGAAGTACGGAAAAGACAAAAAAATGTTTATTATGCCAATGATTCTTCTTATATACCTAAATATTATCCAAGCATCAAAAAAACGTTAATTAAAAATAAAACAAGGTTTAAATCTTATTCTTTATTTTCTTATTGTATTCCTATTATCAATAATAGGAATAATAAAGCAGAATATTATGAATATTTTCTTGATTTAAAAGACAGTAATAACAATATTCTTAGTCCTTATAATTATCTACTCTTAATGCATAAAGAAGATGAAAAACAAGGCGTATCAAAAGATCTACTTGAATACTCTTTTAAAATACTTACAAATACGAAAGGATACTTAAATATTGACTTGTGTTTAAGTGATATAGAAAACATTGAAATGCGGGCTTATATTTATCTTTTACTTTATGAGAATAAAAAATACTGTCATAATATTGTATTTAATTTATTAGAAGAAAATAAAATAAATGATTTTTCCCTTATCAAACGTTTTATCCTAAAAGTAAAAGAGTTCGGTGTTAAGTTCTCTTTGAATAAATTCATTCATTCATCTGCTTCTTTTGAGCGCCTTCTTTTATTTGATCCTGATATTATAAGAATTGATGAGAGCTTAATTAATAGCTTGTATACGAATTATTTTTCTAAACAGTTCTTAAAAACAGCCAATGAATTTGCAAGAGCACAAAATATTAAAATGATAGCACCTTATGTAAAAAATGAAAAAAATATTGTTATTTTACAAGAATTAAAAATTCCTTATTCACAAGGAAAAAGAATTTTAGGATACAAGGCTTAGTTCATATAACCAATTATGCAAGGGCAAACATTCTTCATAAAACTTATAATTAGATGTAATAATTTTTTTTGAAAAAAACGTTTTATTTGGTTTATGGGTTTTATAAGCAAAAAGACAATTGTACAAAGAAAGATAAGCCAAATCATCTTCTTTTTTGAAACCTAGAGGATAACGCTTATAATATGTTGGAGAAATTTTTATTCCTTTGCATGATAAATCTTTTAATATAGAATCTAATTCTTGTGCATTTTTTTCTATTTTAATATATTCTCTATAGGCTTGTAATAAGTCTTTTTTAAAGGTTCTTATTCCACTTGCTAATAAAACTTCGCTAGAGGTGTATTGCATATAAAATGAAGCAGATTGCATTCTGTGTGCATTGCCTTGCCAAAACATTAATCCTATCTTTGTTTTAATAGGTGTTTTATCTTTTGAAAAGCGTACATCTCTGTAGATTTTGAATAATGAGCCTGATACTTTAGGAATTGCTTTAATATTTGGAACCAAAGCAATTAAATGTTCACCCATTTCTTCAATATAAGCAATATTTGGCTCTAGTATGACTTCTTTCCAACGATGTCTGTTTTCTTCAAACCATATTTTGTTGTTATTGTGTTTTATTTCTTCTAAAAATTCTAATGCTTCTTTTTTGAAACCATTAAATAGCATTTTTTTTCCTTATTTTGAAGAATAAATTATATCCAAAGAAGTATTTGATATAATTTGATAATTAAAACATGGAGATACAATGTCATACGAAGAAATATTTATCTTAGGTTGGAATTTAAATGCACTAATGTTTGTAGCGAACTTATTATTGGCATTTAAAGTCATTTCAACAGCAGACAAATCAAAGTTGCAAGAAGAAAGTGAAGAATTAAAAGAACTAAAAAATAAGTTGGATTTTTATTATCCTTATCGTACATATACAACACTGTTGGCATATCTGGTTCCTTTTACTGCTTGTTTTAGGATAAGTTATAAAATTTTTGAAATGTATTTATTTATACAAAAAAATGTTGATGCAAAAATGTTTGATTATATGGTATATAAGTATAAAGAAGAAATATCAAGAGCTGAAAATAAATAACTATGCAAATTTTTTTACTATATCTGTTATTATTAAATAATAAATAGTTACATCTACCTACTTAAAGTATATTGACAGTAATATAAGTTTATTTTATATTACTGTCAAGGTTGTTTTATAATAATTTTGATATAATAACAAAAATAAATATATTCTAGGGATTGTATTACTATGCTTAAAAATACAGATTGTTTATTAATATTACTTTTAGGAGATTTTAAAAACTCTCGTATGTTTAATACAATCTCTAGAAATTTTAAGAATATACTTAAGTGTAATTCTTATGAAGATGCACTTTCTCTTATGAAAAACAATCGTATTGATCTTATTATTTGTGAAAATAAAAAAGGTTCCTCTCTCTTTTCTTTTTTAGAAAAAGAACAGAAACATATACAAAAACAATTATTATTTGTTCTGAATTATGATTTAGATACAAGTGAGCTTTTAAAAAGTATAGAATTAAAGCTAGATGCTTATTTGCTTGATTCTTCCAGTAAAAAAGAGTTTTTTGATAAAATTTCTCCCATTATAAATAGTTATTTAAAGATCAATAGTAAAGTTTTAGGTGAATATTACGACAGTTCAAATAAAAACATTTCTTTGTTTAAAATAAATCAAAAAGGTATTATTACTTATGCAGATGATAATTTTTGCTCCTTAAGTCAATACTCAAGAAAAGAATTAATTGATACGAACTTAATTAATTTAAAGCATAAACTTATATCAAATGATGAATTTAATATGATTTGGAATAATATTAATAATAAGAACTGGAAGGGTATTTTACGTCTTAGTACAAAACAAAAGGATAGTTTTTGCAATAAAGTTTATATTGTTCCTGTACATGATATAAATAATACGCTTACTGAGTATATATGTTTTTCTCATTGCATAGATGATTTTGTAAGTGACGAGGATGAACTAAAAAGTAAAATTGAGAGCAATAATTTATCTGTTCTGGCTCTTATTTCTATAGAAGAGTATAAAATTTTGGAAAAGTTTTATTCTTCTGAATTAATAGAAAGAATAGAAAAAAATTTCAAAGAAAATCTTTTATTAAATTCTGAGCATAAAGAAATGTTTTCTAAGGTATATGCTCTTGGAAAAGGAAGGTTTGCAGTTATTTGTGCTTTTAATGATTATATGGAAACACAGAAAAACCTTAAAGTGTATTTTGATAATTTTGTTGATATTATTAATTCAAGAGTGCTTTTTATTGATGAAACGGAATATGATTTAAATATTGTTCTTTCTTATTCTTTTGGAAAATATATGTTATTTGAAGACGTTACTCAAGGTTTAGAAGAAGCTATAGTTGGAAATAAAAGTGCTTTTAACTCAAGCGATGCTTCTATAAGAGGATTAAAACTAGCAAAAAATACAGAAATAATACAAATGGTTAAAATTGCACTGGATAATTATAATATTATTCCTTATTTTCAACCCATTATAAATAATAAAACTGAAAAAATTGAAAAATATGAATCTTTAGTAAGGCTTATTGATGAAAACAACAGAGTACTTTCTCCTGGTGAGTTTTTGAATGTAACAAAAAAGAGTGAGTTTTACTCTCAAATTACTAGAAGAGTATTGGAAAATTCATTCAAAATTCTGGAAAAAATAAATACAAGTATTTCAATTAATTTATCTGCCCTTGATATTGAAAAAGAGCTTACGAGAGAGCTTGTATACTCTTTGTTAGAGAAATACAAAGAACATTCCCATAAAATTGTTTTTGAGCTATTAGAAGATGAAGAAGCAAAAGACTTTACTGTTATTAAAAAGTTTATTAGAAGGGTGAAAAAAGAAGGAGTGAAAATAGCCTTAGACGATTTTGGAAGTGGTTATTCATCTTTTGAGAGAGTTTTACTTTACGAACCTGATATAATAAAAATTGATGGCTCTTTAATTAAAAATATAGAATACAGTGATTCTTCTAGAAACCTTGTAGAAACTATTGCAATTTTTGCAAAAAAACAAAATATTAAAACCATAGCTGAATATGTTGAGAATGAAAAAATCTTTAATATCTTAAAAGAGATTGGAATTGATTATTCTCAAGGTTTTTATTTTGGAAAACCAGAAGATTTAAAACTGAGTTAATTATTATTTAACTCTTCTTTTATCCATAGGTTTAGGTCTTTTACATATAGATTACTTAATAGATTTAAATCCACTACTGTACTATTCGCATTCTCTCCTTGGGTTTCTTTTTCATAAGAGAACTGTTTAAATACTGTTTTTTTGTTTGCTTTATTTTCTAAATAATTATTGATTTTTATTGATACATAACTTTTATTATTTATATAAAACTGTTTAAAATCTAATATTAAACCTTGTAATCTGTACGTGGTTTGTGCTTTTATATAAGAAGATTTAACCAAATAATACTCATTACTTAAGTTTTCAATAATCATGCTTTGCAACATTTTTGATGGTTTATCACTCCATTTGCTCAAAGCATAATTTTCTTGAGAAAGATTTTCATTTTTATAAACAATATTGAGACTGTTTAAACTACCTAAGGATTTGGGCTCAATTATTTCTATACTTTCTTTTATTTTGTTTTTAAACAATGTTTTATTATTTAACATCAAAGAATAAGTGTCATAAGAAGACACTTCCTGGGTAATACTAAGACATGAACTAAACAATAATGATAAACTTGTTAAAAGTAGTATACGAATCATTTTATTTCTCCTGGACCATATTTAATATCTCTTACTTGAAAAACTTTTCCCATATCGTTTGAAATAGTATCAATTTTCTCATCAACATTTAACATTAAATTCTCAAACTTATCTAAAGTAGCATTAATATTATTTGAATTATTGTTGGCATTTTTCAAGGTAGTTTTAATTTGATTAATCAAAGATTTGATATCTTCTTTCATTAAAGAGTTTATTTCTTGCGTTGCTTCTTTCATATTGTTTAAACCAATAGAAATATTTGATATATTTTCTTTTGATAAAATACTATCAATTTTTTCAAGAAGTAGATCAAAATTTATTTGTTCTTTATATAAGTGTTTTGTTGATATATTAATATTTTCAACGATTTCTTCAACATTTAAAAGAGTTTTTTTACTGATTAATACATTTAATTTTTCTAAAATTCCATCAAATTTACTAACGATATCTCCTGCATCAGAGGTGATTTTATTGATAAAAGATTTTTTTAATGGAATAATACCAAATCCATTACTATTAAGCTCTAGTACATCTGAATCATGAGTTCCTCCCATTATTTCTATGTATTTATTTCCTGTAATTCCCTTGCTTTCAATGACAGCATAAGAATTCTTTTTTATAATAGTATAATCACTTACAAATAATAAGACTTCAATTTGTTCAATATTTGTTTTGTCAATTTTAATGGATTCTACTTGCCCAATATCCAAACCTTTATATGAAACAATAGAGTTTTTTTGCAAACCGCTAATGGAATCTTTTACATATATTTTATAATATTTTAAGTTGCTTTTGTCAATATCATAGCGTGCTAACCATAATATAAATAAAATAATCCCAATAAAAAATGAGAGTACAAATATACCAACTATTGTGTATGAAACTTTATTTTCCAAATATATCCTTATTCTTTAAAAATTTATTTATCTTTAAATTATTTTCTTTTAATGCTTTTTCATAAGAACCATTAAATAAGATTTTGTTTTCATCCAAAATAATAAAACGATCCAAGGTACTTTTAATTGTATCTAAATCATGCGTAATTATGATTACACTCAAATCAAGTAAGTCTCTTAGATTTAATATCAGTTCATCAAAAGCTCTTGCGCTTGAAGGGTCTAATCCAGAGGTTGGTTCATCTAAAAAAAGTATTTTAGGATCCAATACCAAAGCACGTGCAAGAGCTACTCTTTTTTTCATTCCTCCGCTTAATTGTGAAGGCATTAAAGAGGCTGTTTTAGTATCAAGACCTACCATTTTTATTTTTGTGTAAGCAATGTCATATATTAAGTCTTGAGGCAAAGAGGTATGTTCTTTTAATAATACAGAGATATTATCAATTACATTCATTGAAGAAAATAAAGCACCAAATTGAAAAAGCACTGACCATTTTTTACAAATATCTTCTCTCTGCTTAAAATTAAGTTTTTTAATATCTTTTTCAAATATATTAATATGTCCACCTTGTATTGGCTCAAGAAGAATCATTTGCCTTAACAAGGTTGACTTTCCGCTCCCACTTCCACCTAAAATTCCAAATATTTCTTTATCATTAATGTCAAAACTTATATTATCGTGTATTATATTTTTATTAAATACAGTACTTATATTTTTTACTTGAATCATCTAAAATCCAATTGTAATAGAAAGGTAAGAGATAATTGAATTAACAACTATTAACCAAAGAATAGAATCTACAACAGATTTAGTAGTAAGCATTCCAATGGAAGCTGTACTTCCTCTTACTTGCAACCCACGATAACAACCAATAATACCAATAATTAGGCCAAATAAAGGAGCTTTTACCATGCCTAATAAAAAATGTCTGACTTCTACATAATTATATATTCTTGTAATAAACTCAGAAAAACTCATGGATAAATAAAACTTTGCCAATAAAAATTCTCCTAATAAACAGACCATATCTGCAAAAAATACGATTAATGGCATAATGATAACAAGTGCAAATACTCTGGGTAAAATAAGGTAAATATCAGGTGCAAAACCCATGGTTCTCATGGCGTCAATTTCATCTGTTATTTTCATTGCTCCAATTTGGGCAGTATAAGAAGAAGCAGAACGGCCAGCTACAATAATAGCAGCTATAAAAGGTGCAAATTCTCTAAACATAGACATAGTTGTCATTTCAACTATTTGAAGACTTAAACCAAAAGTTTCTAGTTGAATCGCACCTTGATAAGCAGTAACAAAAGATATTAAAAGCATAGTAATCGCAATTATAGGAATAATTCTAAAACCAGCTACTTCAATGTGGTAAATTACAGCTTTAAAGCGTATTTTTGAGGGATGCAATAAAGAATAAAAAAGATAAAAATTCAATCTTCCTACAAAATATAAAAATCCCAGAAAGTTATTGTAAAATTCTAAAATACTAAGCGTAATATTATGAAAGATATTTTTCTTTTTTTCTTTTGAATAAGAATGTTTTTCATAGTTTAAACTATAAAAATCCAACATTTTTTTATGTTTTTTAGAAATATTTATTATTTCTATCGCGCAATGATTTTTTTCAAGTTTTGTGATATATTGAATAAGTAAAATAATACCACTGGAGTCAATCTTTTCCAGATTAGTGAATGAAAAAGTGACAGTATTATTGCTGATATTCTTCAAGCTTTTTTCTAATAGAAAAATTTTTTCATTTAAGGTGTATTTTTCCCAAATACCATTGATATCAATATTAATCATTACAGTACCTTATGATATCTCTAAGTGTTTCATTGATTTTACCTAAGTTAAAATCATCTGTATTCGCGTCTTTTAAATGTAAAAGATAAAGATTAAAAGCTAAAGATGCTGTTTTTATGTGAGGATATTTTACTTTTAATAAATTAGTCTCAAGACCACTAGGAAGATTTTGATTAGAAGAATTAAACAAATATTTATTATAAGTTTCTAAAATATTTTTTTCGAAAACATTATTCTTTTCTTCTGTAAAATATATTTTTTCATTTTTAGTTTCAAAACCATAGGTTTCACAAGTTTTTAATACTTTTTGAAGAAGTACTTGCACCGATGAGAAAGTAATTTGAACTTCAATACATTCATGATCGGTTCTAACAGCACTTAGGTGAATGTGCTCTTGAGAATTATCATAATTAAATTTACTATTAGAAAAATTAAGCATAAAATCAATGATTTCATCACTGTAAATATTCATATATTCGCTTTTTGCATCAACTTTTTCTATTAACATATTATTGTGTGTTTTTAAAGGACTTATATGGCACGCGATAATTGCTTTTGCTCCAAAGGGCAAATCCTGTGTATTAAAATCTAAAAGTTTAGCTTTGGCTTCTTTAATAGTAGATGATAATAATCTTATAAGATCACTTTTTTTATTTTCTTTGCTAAAAAGACTTATTTCATATAAATCAAGATTGTTTTTATTTTTAATAATTTTATTTTTATAATGTTTTGCATAAATAGTGTTTCTTATTTTTTGTGAGTTTAAACTAAGTATATAAGTAGAGCTAAGTTCTATATCTATTTGGGCTGCTTTAGTATTTTTATTTTCTATAAATAAAAATTCACAATCATTATGATTAGCCATTAGAAAGAACATACAGGAATAAACAATTGTATTTAAGCCAATATACGTATTATCTTTACTGTCTAGCGCATCATAGTGTACTTGTAAACATAATTTAGCTTTAGAGTTTTTTATTTTACATAGAATATTGTTGTTTTCATCTTTTGTAAAATTGTATTGATATTCTTTTGAGCAGTTTTTTAAATATTGCAAAAAAGAAGTGTGATTATTTGAACATTTTTCTATTTCTTTTAAGTCTTCAAAAATATCAAGAATATTTTTCAAATAATGTCCTTATTTTTCGCAATTATATCAAAAAAGTGATTAAAATTGTTTTTAAGAAGAAGACTTAATATACAATATTAAGTCTTTTTAAATTAATTATTTAGATTTCGTTTTCTTGATGCCAGAATTATAGTTAATAAAATGGTAGCAAAAGTATAGTACGTCCATGTAGGAATAGGTATAGGGTCACCTGTTGCATAAGAGTGTAATCCTGATAAATAGAAGTTAACGCCTACATAAGTCATTATAATAGACGAAAAAGCGAGTAGGGCAGCACTTGAAAATACAAAAGGATTATTAAAAGACTTAATAAATCTTAAGTGAATAACAATGGCATATACTATAATGGATACATAAGCCCATGTTTCTTTTGGATCCCAACCCCAGTATCTTCCCCACGATTCATTTGCCCAAATAGCTCCTAAAAAGTTTCCAATTGAAATTAGTGTTAAACCAATAATTAAAGCAATCTCTGTAATAGCTGCTAAGTGTTTAATAATTCCATCAAAGTGTTTTCTTTTTTCATTTCTAAAAATAAATAAGATCAATGAAGAAAAAGAAACAAAAGCTCCCAAACCAAAGAAACCATAAGATGCAGTTAAAATTGATACATGAATAGTCAACCAATAAGAGTTAAGTACAGGTACTAAGTTTGTTATTTGAGGGTTAACACCTGTTAAATGGGCTGTAAACATAAATATTCCTGCCATTATAATGGCTGAACTTAATGCAAGCAGAGAGCGTCTGAAAAAAGCAACTGCTGCAAACATAGAAGACCATGAAATATATAACATAGACTCATACGTATTTGTCCAAGGAGCATGTCCTGATACTACCCATCTTAATCCCATTCCAAAGGTATGGATAGAAAATAGTGCTATAGTGATGATTGTAAAGAATAAGGTAATTTTTTTGGCATTGATTTTTGGATTAAAGATCACAATAAATGCAGTGATAAGAATAATCACACCAAATACCATATATGCTATCGTTAATTTAAAGAAAATGTCTAATTTATCTAAAAATATTTCTCTCTCAACTGCTGCTTTACTTAATACAACATCAAAACCAACTTTATACTGATATTGTGATATTAAAGCCAAATATTTATCGGCTTCTGTATAATTTGCATTAGCAGTATTTGTAATAAACCCATTAACAAGGGTTTGCACTGCTGTTTGGTTCATGCCTTTAAAAGAGGTAAATGCTTCTAGAGGAGCATACCATTTATTATTTTCTTTTGATGATTTTTCTTGTGGAAAGATTTTGAACATATCTCCATTAAAAACCATATAAGCTACATTTAAGCGTTCATCAACTGCTATAATATCTCGCTCGTAAGTTCCACGTTCATTAGGACTTGTCATACTAGCTGTTTGTGATTCTTCTTGTAATAAATATTTTCCATCTTTAAATACATCTGAAAATGCGATATATTTACTTTTTACATCAAGACCAAGTATTTTTTTAAGTTTTGGTGTTTTTATGGAGATCATTTTTACATCTCTCCAAATTTCTGGTCTGCTTAACATACCCAATACTATTTGATTGTAATTTAAAGAAAATAAATTGTCTCTTCCTGAGAGTTTATTTACTATTTCTTTATTTAGAGCTTCAAGTGGTTTCATTCTTCCACCATTACTTTGTACAGTTAATTTTGCAAAGTTTTGTGATATATCTTTTGCATTTGTATTTAAGTCTTTTGCATATTTTATGAATACTTCTTGTTGTACAAACGGAAGTGTTTCTGCTTTAACATCCAATGCAGAAAAAGACAGTAAAGATAAAATTAGCGCATAAGCAATATTTTTTTCTTTTACCATTTTAGTAAGTTTACTAAAACGTGATTTTTTATCAAATAGGTTGAGTGTAAAACCAAGAATTAACATCATATAACCAAAATATGTTGGCCATTTTCCAGGATCATTATTAACAGACAAAACAGTACCTTTCTCATCGGGATCAAAAGAGCTTTGGAAAAATAAAAAGTTTCCTTCTTTTAACGTATTGTTCATAAATATTCTGTAATCATAAGGTTTTTCACCTTTTTTAATTACAGTAACTTCAGATGCATAAGAAGCAGGACTCATACTTCCTGGGTATCGTTCAAGTTGAAAGTCATTTAAACGAAGTGAAAATGGCAGTTTTAATGTTTTTGAACCATATTCCATTGTAATTAAGGTGTCACCAAAACTTACTGTTCTTGGTACTCCTTGAATTCCTCTTTTCCCTGGTAATTTAACTGTTTTTGTAATACCATTTAATGTAGCATCAACGGTTAAAATACTCATGTCATCTTTTCCTTTTTTAACATAAAAAAAGTTATTAAGAGTAACATTTAGAATTTTTTCATCAAAACTAATATCGTGAGAGAAGTGTTTGTCGCCAATTGCTCCAAATTCCATTGGAAATTCTTTGTAAAAACCTTTGTTTTTTAGTTTTATTCTAACTTGTAAATAAGGTTCTTGAGAGATCATAAGATTTGACGTTTCTCCTTCTCTTATATGAATAATACCTTCGTATCCCATGTATCTTGTAATTCCAGCACCTAATAAAATGACAAGAAAAGAAGAATGTATTAAAAACCTAGCAGGGACTTTCCACATTTTTCTTTTGTACATAATACAGGATAAGTTAATACTTATAAGTACGAAAACCATTTCATACCAAAGATGATTGAATACTAATACTCTTGCAGTAGAAGTTCCATAGTCATTTTCAATAAAAGTTGCAACTCCTGCACCAATAGCTAAGATTGCCAGTAAGGAGAGCGCTAGTTTAAAAGAGAAAAAAATATCAGTGATTTTGCTCACATATAGTCCTTTGTATATATATCATCTAAATAAAATCAATTATATAAAATTATTGTGTATATAGCGTGTATTTATTTAGTATCAAGATGATTTTAATAACAAATAATTAATGAAGAATTAACTCATTGTTCTAAAAAGACAATTATAACTAAACTTAGGTTTCAAAGGATTGATTTTACTCAATTTATACATAATGTGTGTTTACTTATTCCCTAAAAGTAATGGCAAAGATTTATATACTTTGGCTATACTTCCAAAATGGATATAGAGAAATTAAAATTAAAAAAAGTTAAATGTTTAGAATGGAAAAATGTCAAACCTTGGGTTGATCAATTAAACCGTCTAAAAGAAATGAATATTAGTAGTGAAGACATTAGTCTTAAGGACAGTGTTTGTATTGGAAAAGCAGATGAATTAAACGAAGAAGAGCATGCTGCATTATTAGAAACTGCAAAAACATTGATTCCTTGGAGAAAAGGACCTTTCAATCTTTTTGGACTGGAAATTAATTCTGAATGGCAAAGCAATATTAAATATGATTTAATACGTCCTTTTTTTAATTTAAAAGACAAAGTTGTTGCAGATATTGGCTGTAATAATGGGTATTACATGTTTAGAATGTTAGAAGATAAGCCTAAAAAAATTATTGGTTTTGACCCTGCTCCTTTGCCTATGTTACAGTTTGAATTTATCAATCATTTTTATAAAAGTAATATTGAATATGAAATGTTAGGGGTTGAGCATTTAGAAGCATACAATCATAAATTTGACTTTATTTTTATGTTGGGTGTTTTGTATCACAGACCAGATCCTGTTGGAACACTAAAATCTTTAAACAGAGGATTAAATAAAGGTGGAGAAATTTTAATTGATACTTTTATGATAGATTCAGAAGAAGAAGTAAGTCTAACACCTCATGATAGGTATTCTAAAATACCAAATATCTATTTTATACCAAGTATAAAAGCTTTAAAAAATTGGTTAAACAGAGCAGGGTTTGGAGAGATAGAAGTTTTAGCTACTACTGTTACTTCTAATGAAGAACAAAGAAAAACACCTTGGTCTTTTGATCAAAGTTTGGAAGATTTTTTAGATCCCAATGACTCATCAAAAACCATAGAAGGTTATCCTGCGCCAAAAAGAGTTTATATTAAAGCAAAAACTTTAAAATAAATCAATTGTATCCTCTTCTTTTATCTCTGTAAAATGTTGTAGGGTACTTCTTCCTGTATTTTTAGCTTCATAAAGTGCCATATCCGCATTTTTTATCGCATCATCAATGGATTCATACGTGTGATATAAGGTAAGCCCTATACAAATTGTTTTTTTAAGAATGTATTTTTCATGAACTGTAATTTCAATTTTAGAAAATTCTTCAATGATTTTTTGCGCTGTTTTTTCCACTTCATTTTTAGAAGATGTATTGATTAAAGAAACTAAAAATTCATCTCCTGTTAATCTAGCAACAACATCAAATTCTGAAATATTCCCATGAATCACTTTTGCAAGTTCAATTAGAACCTTATCTCCTACGTCGTAATCAAATTCATCAATAACTGCTTTGAAATGATCAATACCAATCATTAAAAAATAAATACTTGATGTTTTGTTTTTTGATAAAGATAAAAGTTTTTTTACATGTTTTGTTAAGTATTGTCGGTTGTATACATTAGTAACAGAATCAATACTTTGTGATTCTACATAATTTTTCTTAAGGATTCCACTTTGAATAATAGGTGCAATTTGGCTAAAAGCAGCTTCAATCACAGAATAATTACGCTGTAGTATTTCAAAGTGTACTTTTGAGTTGGTATTAAAAGAAACTATTGCATTTAAGTTCGTATGCGTATTTATAATAAAAAACATAGTAAGTTCATCATCAAGATAAAATTCTTCACCTTTTTTATAAATAATACTTTTTGTATTATCATCAATATCAAAGAGTGAAAAGGTTAAATTGTCTACATTAAAATGAATACTTAACCATGTGAAAATATAATCAGCACTTTCTGTTATATTTCTTGCATACATCAATTGATCATTAAGTCCATATATACGTTCCAGTGCAACAAAGGCTCTTTCATCATTTGCAGATTTTTTAATTAGTTCTAATATACTTTTCATTTTTTCTCCTAAAAAAGCTCTAGGCTTGAAGATAACTCTTTTGAATATTGAAAAACTTTTGAGCGTCCAGTATTTCTAGCTTCCAATAATGAAATATCAGAATTTTTAAGTATATCCTCAATTGTAGCAGAATCATTTGGATATAAAGAAACGCCCGCACAAATAGTTTTCTTTAATATTGCACCTTTCTTAAGTAAAAACTCTATTTTTGAAAATTTGTCTACAAGTTTTTGTGCAATAAAACTTGCATTATTTATATTATCAACATTGGGCAAAACAATCAAAAATTCATCTGCTTCCAGATGAATAACGATATCAGAAGTTCGTACTTCTTTAACAAGCATATGTGCCAGTTTAATAAGTACTTCCTCTCCTATATCATAAGAGAATTCTTCAATAATTGCTTTAAAACGGTCAATTCCAATACTTAAAAAACCAATCACGTGTTTTTCTCTTTGAGCAAGAGGCAACATTTTTTCTAAGTGTTGCACTAAATATTTTCTATTGTACAAACCTGTTGTATAGTCAATAAGTTTTAACTTTTTAATGGTATCGTTTAAATAAATGGTATATACCATATTTGACAAAAACAAGGTCAGATTTTTAAGTATTTCACTGGTGTTTTCTATTTCTTCTACACTTATCTTATCGTTATAGAAAAGATCAAAACTGATATCAACATCATTATTAAGAGTGTAGCTAAGAAAGAGAGAACTCTTTGAAATAGAACCATGTTTTACACTGAATAATAATTCTTTTTTTACTTTACTTTTATCTTTAATCAAAAGCTCAAAAGAATTTATTGAATAATTATTGTGAAAAAAATCATTTAGAAGCCCGTAGGTTTCATTGATATTTTTATTATTAATTATTTTTTCTTCTAAGATTAAGAGTTTTTCTTTATCTTTGGTTTTTAGGCAAGTAAGTTCTTTAATAATATTTCTTTTTATAATTTACCTTTCATTGACAAACAAATAATATTTAATAGCATTTTATTATAATTTCACTTATAGGTAATTTAGCCACTGCACTAAAGAGTTATTTTCTGCTTTTAATGTAGTAGAAATACCATGTCCAGGATGAATATTGTAGTCCTTTTCCCAAGAAAGTACTTTTTTAAGAGAATGTTTCATATCTTCAACATTTGAATAAGGAAAATCACAGCGACCAATACTGTCTTTAAAAATAAAATCTCCTGAAAACAAATCTTTGTCAATTTGAATCATCGAACAACCAGGTGTATGTCCTGGAAAAAAATGAAACTTAATTTTAATACCTTGTATTTCAATTTCTTCATCTTCTTCTATTTCAACATCAGCAGCAGAATGTGGCATTCCCAAACCATAAGAATCCATGCTTAACATAAAAATATCTTTTTTAGGGGTATGCAGTTTAATATTATACGTTTTACAAACAATATCATTGGACCAAACATGATCAAAATGTCCATGGGTATTTAAAACAGCAATTGGATTGTTCACCTGTTCTTTTATCCAGGGCAGTGAATTCATTCCAGGGTCAATAATTAAATCTTTATCATTAATAGTTACTATATAACAATTGGTTTGATAATCACCCATTGCTTGTACCTTTATTTGCATTTAAATCCTTCTTCTTCTATTCATATTATAACAATTTGGAGGAAACAACTTGCTTATTTTTACTAAAAACACTACTTCTTGGTAAATAAAAAGTGCCAAATGTGTTAAGAAAGGATAAATATGAAAGAAAAAACGTTTAAAAGTGAGCAGATAAAATTATTATTTTAGTTTTAATTTGTAAAAAATTTAAAGAGTAGGGTGGATAAATTAGGATGAATGTATTTTTAATTAGTATAATAACTTTAGAAAAACTGAAAATTACAGGAGTGTGTAATTTTCAGCTTAATAAAATTGATTATTTAAACCAGTTTTTTACTTTATCGAACATTGAATCAAAATTACGTTCATGTGGTTTACTTTGTGCACCAAAAGATTCTTGAAGTTTTTCAAGTAAATCTTTTTGTTCAGTGTTTAAAGTACTTGGATATTTAATTTTAATTTGTACGACTAAACTTCCAATGCCATAACCTTGAACCGATTTAACCCCTTCGTTCTTAAAGTTAAATTGTTCTTTGTCTTTTGTACCAGCAGGTATTTTAAGCTCTAATTCCCCTCTTAAAGAAGGAATGGTAATACTAGCGCCCAATGCAACTTGTGTGAAAAAGATAGGAACTTCAATATAAATATCATCATCATGTCTTACAAAATGTTTGTCTTCTTTTACTGATATTTGTAAATATAAATCCCCTCTTGTATTATCAGGTGCAATATTTCCTTTGTCTGAAATTCTTATTCGGTTTCCATCGTTTACACCTTCTGGAATAGATACTTCAAAACTGCTTTTTTCTTCTTTAAATCCATGACCAAAACATTTTTTACATTTTGCACTAACACTTTGTCCACTTCCTTCACAAGTAGGGCAGGCTTGCGCAAAAGTCATAAACCCTTGTCTCATATGAACTTGACCTTGTCCTTTACACGTAGAACAAGTACTTAGTTTTGCATCTTTAGCCCCTGTTCCTTTACAAGGCTCACAAGCTGTTTTAAATGTATATTTAATCTCTTTTTTACAGCCAAATACTGCTTCATTAAATTCTATATTAATTTCAACTGCAATATCAAGATTGTATTTATATGTTTTTGCGGCAGAACGTCTTTGACCCCCACCACCAAAGGAAGAACCAAACATTTCTTCAAAAACAGAACCAAGGTCATCAAAACCACCAGAGAAACCACCTCTTTGTTGTCCATGACCTTCTAATCCTTCTTTTCCATGTCGGTCGTAAATTGAGCGTTTTTCATCATCGCTTAATACTTGATATGCTTCATTAATCATTTTAAATATTTCTTCAGCTTCAGAATCTCCTGGATTTTTGTCAGGATGATATTTTTTTGCCATATTTCTGTAAGCTTTTTTAATAGTACTTTTATCTGCATTTTTACTAATTTCTAATAATTCGTAATAATCTTTGTTAATCAATTAGTAACTCCTAGTTTTTATGCGATTTTATCTAAAATAAGATAAAAATAAGATATAAAACGAATAATATAGAAATAATAAACGCATCTTACTTATGTTTAAAAATTATTTGATATAATTCGCCTATGAAAAAAGGATTAGAGAAATTTTATGATTTGGTTGAAGCTTTTGAGGCTTTACCAAGCATTGGTAAAAAATCAGCATTACGTTTAGCGTATCATATTTTAATGAACGATAATTATTTAGGAATTAAAATAGCACATAGCATTGAAAATGCACTTAAAAGTATTAAAAAATGCCAAGAGTGTGGATGTATGAGCGAGCATGAGATTTGTGAGATTTGTTTAGATGATACAAGAAATGCACAAATACTCTGTTTGGTACAAAGTGCTAAGGATATTTTTGTAATAGAAGAATCAAAACAGTTTAAAGGAAAATATTTTGTAATTGAAGAATTAGAGCAAGAAAGTTTGTCTTTATTACTTTCTTATGTGCAAAATAATAAAGTAAATGATATTTTATTTGCACTTACTCCTTCTTTATCGAATGACGCTTTTATTTTGTTTATAGAAGATAAACTTCAAAACTTTGATATCAGTTTTACAAAAATAGCACAAGGCGTACCGACAGGTGTTTCTTTAGAGAATGTTGATATTTTATCTTTAGCAAAAGCCATACAAAGTAAGGTTGTTATTTAATGAATAGAAAAATAGTATGCCAAAAATGTTTATATTATTTTGTAACTTGGCAAAGTAAACAACCCCATGGCTGTAAAGCTTATAATTTTAAATCAAAAACAATTCCTTCTGTAATAGTTAAGCGCTCAAGTGGAATTGATTGCTGTTTTTTTACTTTAAAAAACCAAGGTTAAATGATGTCTGAACTTATAAATCCTATACGCGTACTTACTGGTAATCAAAGAACCATTATTAAATATTGGCTAGAAAATGAAAGCTTATGTACTTTATTGCATAAAAAACAAATTATTATAAAAGATTTTTTAAGAAACTATGCTTTGCCTCTTCTAAATTATTACATACGTGCATTAAAAGAAGAAACACTTTATATAAACAAAGAATTTTCTTCTAAACTAATTGAATTTTTTAGAGAAAAAGACCTAAACGCGGGAGAGGTTTTTTCCATATATAATGATATTAAAAAAGCCATATTAGATGTATTGTATATTAATAATATAGACTCATATATAGTATTTAAGCGTATAAATTTTATTTTTGAGAAAAATATTTCTTTTATATTAGTTTCTTACACTAAAAACAATACAAACAATTTAAAAAAGATGGAACCTGAAGATTTTGAATTAGAACACGCAAAAAACATTGAGATAATCGATAAAAATATTCTTTTGTGCAAATTAGATAAAAATTTCAAGTTTACCTATGTCTCAAGCGCATACTGTGACTTAAGTTTGTATTCAAAAGATGAACTTTTAGGAAATATGTACGATTTTTTGAAATACAGTAAAAAAGAAGATATTCTTTATAAAGAATTAATTACTGTACTTAAAAAAGGAAAAAAACATCAAACAGAGTTAAAATGCAGAAAAAAAGACGGTACTTTTTATTACTTGAATGTTTATATTGTTCCTTTAATAAATGAAAAAGGTCTTTTGCTTTCTTATGAAATTATAGAACATGATATATCTTTGGAAAAAGCGCTAGAAGAACAACAAGAAATGTTTATTGAACAAAGTAAGAGTGCAGCCGTGGGAGAAATGATTTCTATGATTGCACATCAATGGAGACAACCTCTTCAAGCTATTTCTATTTTGATCCAAAAATTACCTTTAACTAAAATGATGGACGGAGAAATTCCTGATGATGTTTTAGACCAAGTTGTTAGTGATTCCAATATGCAACTTGAATATATGTCAAAAACAATAGATGATTTTAGGGATTTTCTTAAACCAAATATTAAAAAAGAAAGTATTATTGTTAAAAATTTAGTGTTAAAAGTAAAAGATTTTTTATCCTATATGTTAACGCTTGATTCTATTGAATTAATCATACACAATGATGACGAGAATGCACAAATGACCATACATGTAAATGAGGTAGTTCAAGTGTTAATTAATATTGTTAAAAATGCTCAAGATGCACTCCTTAGCAATAAAAAAGACAAGAGAGAAATCACTATTCATTCTTGTGTTCAAAACAATTATGTAATAATTAAAATTCAAGATAATGCAGGTGGCATTGATGACAAAGTAATTAAAAAAATATTTGATGCTTATTTCTCTACGAAAGACGATAAAAATGGTACAGGCTTGGGACTGTTTATGAGCAAGAAAATTATTGAAGATCGTAATAAAGGTTTTTTAACTGCTTATAACAATGAAGATGGTGCAGTTTTTGAAATACAACTTGAAGAAAGTAACAATTAATTAAAGTTTTTGTACAATTAGCCTTAAATTTCTAGTAATTGTAGGAGAACATTTTGTTATATGAAGAATTAAAAGTTGTTAGTAAATCTTTAGGGTTTGTAAGTATTGAAGATTTTGCTAAATACGTTGGAAAAACATCTTCAGATGTTTTAGTTTGGGAAGAAAAAGATGAAATTCCATACACTATTTCATTGATTGTACACTTGTTAAAGGGTGATATTGAGCTTCCCAGCAATGGTGCTTTAGATAACTTAGTCGAAGAATGTTTACCCCTTGCTTCTTTATTAGAAGAAGCCTCAAGCTTTCCTCACAAACTAGAAGAAATGTTTTTATTACAAAAACAATTAAATGATTCAACCAATGGTCCTAATTGGGAATTAGGTCTTAATAAACATGGAAAAGAAATCAATTGGTTAAGATGTATTCATATGGAAGTAGCAGAACTCATTGACTCAACTCCATGGAAACATTGGAAAAATATTAATGCAAAACCAGATATGAATAATATTCATGTCGAATTAGTTGATATTTGGCATTTTTTAATGTCTTATATTTTGCAAGAAACAAATGTACCTAGAGCTGTTTCTTTGGTTAATACTCATTGTATATATGAAGCCAATGAAGAAATAGATCCAAAAATAATGGTAACTGAGGCTGAAAAACTTTCTTATATCGCCATTGCTATTCAAACAGGAAATATTCCTTCGTTCTCTGGAATTGAGCGATTTATTGACCAATTTTTTAGAGCCTGCAAAATATCTGGACTTTCTTTTAAATGGTTACAAAAACTCTATATTGGAAAAAACTGTTTAAACAAATTCAGACAAGACAACGGGTATAAAGAAGGTTCTTATATAAAAATTTGGAATGGAGAGGAAGACAATGTTGTAATGGTTTCTATTCTGGAAAAAATGCAAGATGTGTCTTTTGATTATTTATACGATAAACTTGGCGATCACTACGCTATGTGTAAATAAATCTTTTATTTAAAAAATAAGTAGTTTCCTACTTATTTTTTTGCTTCGTATCTTATAAAAACAGGTTTTGAATAGTTGGGTACATCATCATATGTAAAAATAGCATAGTATTTTGAAATATCCTTTGAACCAAACTCATCATAAGTAAACTCGTCATTTCCTGCATAAAGTTTTTGTCCATCAACCTGTGACAGGGGTGCTCTGTATGGATTCTTTATAACTAAAACTCCTTTTAGTTCTTTATCTTTTGGATTTTCCCAAATAATCTTCACTTTTCCGTTATCATTAATTATTTTTGCATTTTCTACTTCTTTTATAGGAAATCTTCTTTTTGTAATATGTTCAATAATAAGTTTGGGTGCTAAATCATTGTTTAAAAGTTCCCATGAAATTGTTTTGTTTTTAATAAACTTTTTTGAAGAAGTGGCTTTTAAAATAAAAGAGACATCTACTTTGTTTTTTAATTTTTTATTAAGTTCTATTTGTGCAAAAGAATCAAACATAAAATACTGAGTTTGATTGTTTTTGAGTTCATTTGCACTAACATCGTAACCAATGTTTTGAATAATTTCTCTCTTACTAATTGATTTATAACTTTTACCTGTATTTTCATCTATAAATTCTAAATGAAAGCGAATATCGTCTTTTATGTAAATTGCTTTTGAATTTAATTCAAAATAAGCCTTTGTAATCATTGTATAATCATAAGCAGGCAAAGAAGATAAATTAAATTCAAAAAATGAATATATCTTTTTACCTTGATCATCAAAACCACAGGTGGCAACATTATTTAAAATACTTTTATTAGATATCGTATGTACTTCTTTTGGATACAGCGTAGTAATATTAGTATCTACATGATAGGTAAGTTCTATTCTTGGTCTGTATGTTAATCCAAAACCAAATTTCCCATAGCCAATATCCCATTGCATCATTTGTTTGTTTCGTGCAATTTTAAGCTCTTTGGGACCTTCTACTCGTAATACAATTTGATCATTTTTTATAAATTTTTTCAAAGCAAGGCACTCAATTCCGGACAAGTGCCAGCTTCTCCATATACCTTGCGTTAATTGGGAAGATTGTGTAGCTTGACCAATATAAGATATAATTTCCATATCATTAACATCATCAAAATTAGTAATATCACCCATAGTATCTTGATTAACAATTCCTACATTCCATTCACCATATTTTTCAATAGTAGTAGAAACTCTATTAATAGGATAAAGATTAAAACTAGCCGATTTAATAATGGCATTAGCTGCCAATGTTTTAACATTAATAGTAATTAGAGCATAAGATATGCCTTTATTCTCATCAATACCAACAAATAAGGAATTAATACCAAAGTGTTTGTCATTGTTTTTTAAGTTTTCAGATACATAACCTGTTGTTGCTGCGCTGGCGTAATAAGTTCTCGAAAACTCATCAAATTCCAAAGAAGTTTTTACTCTAATTTGAGGGAAAAAAGGTGATTTAACTTTTGTTTTTTTGTTTACTGCACGAATATTGTAAAAATAATCTTTGTTTGATTCCAGATTTATATCGCTAAAACTATGGCTTTGTGTTTGTGCAAGTAAGTTAGCATCCATACAAAACTTTTTATTTTCATTGCTTCTATACACTTCAAAATATATGTTCTCATCTTTTTTATATTCCCAGATTAAATCAACATGAGAAGATCCAATATCACTTACTTCAAAACTTTTAACTCTAAGTACATTCGAATCTTTTTTATAATTAGGCACTTCTTTTACCGCACTTAATAATGCGGGAATATGTTCTCTTAAGTTTTCGTTCATATCTTCCATATAATCGCTTATATTTCGTGTTCCTACTTCTACCACACTTGAAATAATACCTTTTGAATAATAAAATTCTCTTCCACTTCCAGAAATTAGTTTAGCAGGTGGTTTTCCTTGATGAATCCCATATTCTCTGCCAGATATTTTTCTAATCTCTTCAGCCATATTTGCACATAATATATTCATATCACTTGTATCTAGAGTATCTTCATGCCTAAAATCATGAGCAGGGAAAAAAACATTTCCTTGGGAATGGTAATCAAGCGCAATGGTTATATTCTTATGTGCTAAAACAAAGTCTCTTAAGGCTTGCGATTCGGGTTCAGAGAAAGGATTAGGACCTCCATAAATATTGGAGTTCGTTTTTGTACTGGAAATAAAACCAATGGGAAAATTTCTGTTTAAATCCACACCAAAAGTTCCATCAGCATTAACTCTTCTGTTTTTTCTCCAAAAAGAAAAATGATTTCTAGAATATTCATAACCATCAGGATTTGCACAAGGAACCATATAAATAGTTGCTTTCTCTAAATATTCTTGCAGCATTAAATCATGTTCTAAGTTTTCTAGGATGTATTTAGTAAACTCAATTGCTAATTCATGTCCTACCCACTCTCTTGCATGAATAGTTCCTGTGAAAAACAGAGCAGGTTTTTTATGCGCATTTTTTATATCGCTTGATATGGTAATTAAATTAATATCTCTTTTTTCCCATGTTTTTCCGATAGTTTCAAGTGTAAAGTGTTTTTCATAATCTTTTGCATACTTTGTAAATATCTCAGTGGATTGAGCATATGATCTATAAAGTTGTTTCAATTATTTATCCTCTATCTTAAATCTTGATTTAAGTTCCGAAAATTTATTTTTTCCAATTCCCGCAATATGTTTAAGATCATCAAGTGAAGTAAACTTACCTAACTTTTCTTTTTCATTTAAAATTATAGCTGCCAATTTTGAGCCAATACCTTTGATTTTTGTCAAGGTTTTTTTACTGGCATCATTTAAATTAAAGCGCATATCTTCAAAATCATCATTCCAAGAAGAAATCAATTGTGCATCAATAGCTTCTAAATCAAGTAAATCAGAAGGATCAGTAATAATATTGTCTTTTTGATATTCCAAAATTTCTATTGCTAAATCTTCTTCCATTGCATAAAGTGTCATGATATCTGTCAAGTTTGCTGTATTTAAATTAATTTTAGTGAAAAACACTTCTTTTGATTCTTTTGTATTTTTTAGCAGTTCCTTGGCAATTGGCAAATCTTCTGGTTTAATAGAAGCAGGAAGATCACTTTCTACGCTTTCAAGCGTTCGTTCCATGTCGAAATTGTCTTCTTTGTCATTTATATACCATTCTCCATCAGCAGATGGTTTATAAGCAGAAAATCCTATATGTCTCATAGTTCTTAATAAATCAGGATTTATCTTGCCAAGTTCTTCCCAAGAAAATAAAGGCACATGAGGTTTAGGAAATTTTCCTTGTGAAAAATCCCACATTAAATATTGACAAATCCAATCTCTAATATAAGGAAAAGCAGCAAAAGCAGTAGCGCATTCTAAAATATATGGTTCATCTGTTTTAGCATCAATTGCAATATCACAAGCCCAATACTCCGCTTTTGCAGCTTTTGATGCTTTAACGGCTAATTCAAGTGAAGACATGGGAACATTTTCATAAGACATTGAACCCCCTTGAGAAGTGTTGGTTATCCATTCTCCTTCTCCTGAAAATCTCCAAAAAGCACAAACAGGCTTATGTCCAATTAACATTATTCTTAAATCTCCAGAGTACTTTAAATCAATAGCATTCTGCGTATAAACAGGAGAGTATTTTTTTTCTTTAACTAAAGAAAGAGCTTCTTTTACATTATTCACTTTATGTACAAAATAACCTCCATAATTTGAAGGGCCATAGGATTTTTTTATTATCTGAGGATATGTTGCACTTTTTCTAAAATACTCAAAAGCTTTTTTTTCATCATAAAAGATTTCTGTTTTTGGAATAGCTAAATCGTACTTTTTACAAAATAACGTTACATTCTCTTTTGATTTATTAGGAAACTGTGTTTCTAAAGAGGGAACAAAACGCACATCTGACAATTCTTTGGCTATTTGAACAAAAGTATCGTAGGCAGTTGCGGGAATATTCCCAATTAAAATATTAATTTTCTTTCTTTTCACTTCTTTAATGAAACGTTTTTTGTCATTTTTCCAATGATAGGTAACTTCTTCAATTTTTTCAGGCCAAGCCTTAAAATTTGAATAATCAAAAAATCTTAGCACGTAATCCATATATAAAAAACCTATTGTTGGTAACTTTTTCATCATTTTTCCTTATTTTAATCTTCTATTTTTTCTTTTTCTTCGTTCTTTTTCAACTTTAATTGTTTTTTTCTCAATTAAATCAACTATTAAATCAATTTTTTTGTCATTAAAATTTAAACCCATTTTTTCTTGCTCAGGTGTAGCAAAAGCAGGAATACCATTGACTTCTAACACAATATATTCTTCTTTTTCTCTGTCATAAATAATATCAACACCTGCAATATCTAAGCCTGTAACCAAAGTAGCTTTTTTAGCCAAAGCTACTACCTCATCATTTGCTTCTCTATTAAATACACTTCCTCCACTTGTAATATTGGTTCTCCAGTCATTTCCACCCGCTTTCCTTCCATAACACCCTACAAACTCACCATTAACAATATCTACCCTATAATCCGTATTATCATAATCAATAAATTTTTCAACATAAAAATAGCGTAAATCCATTTGATTTAAAAAAGGCATTAACATGTCGAGTGTTTCTTGTGAGTCAATTTTAGTAAGTCCTCTACCTCCCCATCCATCTGTGGGTTTATACACCATTTTATTCCATTTTTTCATAATAGATTTAAGATGATGGGTATCATCTCTGTGACAAAGTTTATAATCTGCTGTTTGCACCCCATTGTGTCTTAATAAAAAAGCGGTTTGAAATTTATCTTCGCTTAGTTCAAACGAATTGTATTCATTAATCATTGGAATAACATTGTTTAGTGCTTTATATATATACAGTTGATATTGTGTTTGCTCTCCCGCATTATAAGAAAACATTAAATCTAATTTATCAAGTTTTATGCCATTATGGATTATATGTCCATTCTTAGCAATGGCTTCTCTTAGATTAATATCGCTTAAAACATCTATATATCTTTCTTTAAGTTTATCTATAAGCTTATTTTGAATAATATCTCCACCACCATTAGAATACATCCACATAGCTATTTTTTTTCTGTCCATAATAATTCCTTTACTTACTAACTTGAAAATGACTTAATATTTGTGTCATTAAATTTATTCGTTTTTCAAATGATTTTAAACAGGCTCTTTCTTTTACTGTATGGTCCCCATCACCAAAAGGGCCAAAACCATCTAAGGTAGTAGTCCCTTGTGATGCAATTATATTTGCATCACTTACTCCACCTCTTTTTTCGCAAAATAATTTTTCACCAGAAATAGCCTCTATTTTAGTAATTAACAATTCTTGTTTATCATTAGCCTCCATTACATCTCTTTGTATAGCGCCACTTAAAACTGCTTTTGAACCTTCTACATAAGAAGTATTACAAATATCATGTAAAGCACTTAATAGTCTGTTCTTCTCTTCATTTTGGGTGTATCTTATCTCCAGAGTAATGCTGGCTTTTGGAGAAATAGTATTGGCACCAATACCTCCTTTTATTTTTCCAACATTACAAGTAGTACCTTTTTTTAGGTTTGTAAGTTTTACCAGTTCTTGCAGTTTATAAGAAGCCTCTAAATTGGCATCAACTCCTTTTTCATAGTTATTTCCAGCATGTGCTGCCAAACCTTCTATATCAATAGTAAACGTACCTACACCTTTACGTGCATTAACTACTTCTTCTTTAATTCCCGCAGCTTCAAAAACAAAACAGTAATCGTAGTTTTTTGCAATACTTGAGCTTAAATTTTTTGAATCATCACTTCCTGACTCTTCATCAGATACCAGTAAAAAATCAATATTGTGTATAGCTCTGTTTGTTTCATAGATATTTCTTAGTGCTTGCAAAGCAACTATATTTCCACCTTTCATATCACAAACTCCTGGCCCATATATCCATTGCTCATCTTTATTAAAACCTTCAAAGGTATTGGGCGGGAAAACAGTATCGTTATGGCCTAAAAGCAGAATCTTTGGTAAATTGGCTTTTTTAGAAGTTGTATGCAACAAATGATTACCAATTAAGTCTCTTTCATATACTGTAGTTTCAAAACCTATATCTTCAAGCCATAAGGACATTATTTCACCTACTTTATCAACACCTTCTTTATTTTTTGTATAAGAATTGATAGTTATAATTTTTTCAAGATCGTGTATATATTTCATGATTCTCCTTTCTTGCAATTATTCATTTTGACGTTTAAAATATAATACTACTATATAATTTAATATATTATTCTTAAGTAATAAATTAAGTTATTTAATAAAAAGAAATATTAATATTTAAAATTGGCTATAACTTTGTATATGAAAATAACAATATTCTTTTATTGTTTTTATTGGGTGTTTTTACGCTACGACTTGTGTTTTATATATTGGTTTATTTAAATCATTATTTTTCTTGGAAACTTTTTTAAGAATTAAGTCAACAATTAAATCAATTTTTTTATCATTAAAATTTAGACCCATTTTTTCTTGTTCTGGTGTGGCAAATGCAGGTACTCCATTGATTTCTAAAACAATATACTCTTCTTTTTTTCTGTCATAAATGATATCTACACCTGCTATCTCAAGTCCTATTGCTTTTGTCGCGTTTAAAGCAAGTTCAACAACTTCATCATTTGCTTCTCTTAAAAATACACTTCCACCACTGCTTATATTGGTTCTCCAATCATTAGAAGAGGCTTTTCGTCCATAACAAGCAACAAATTTTCCATCAACAATATCGATTCTATAATCTGTATTATCATAATCAATAAATTTTTCAACATAAAAGTACCTTAAATCCATTTGATTTAAAAAAGGCATAAGCATAGCAAGTGATTCACTTGAATCAATTTTTGCAAGCCCTCTGCCTCCCCAAGCATCTGTTGGTTTATACACCATTTTTGACCATTGTTTAATGATGGAGGTTAAATGATGAGTATCATCTCTATGGCATAATTTATAATCTGCAGTTTTAATTTTATTTTTTCTTAGTATAAAAGAAGTATGAAATTTATCTTCACTTAATTCAAAAGCTTCAAATGAATTAATCATAGGAATAACTCTGTTAAGTGCTTTGTATAAATACATTTGATATTGAGTTTGTTCACTTGCATTGTAAGAGAAAAATAAATCTAATTTATCTAGTTTTATGCCTTTATGTAAAATATGTCCATTTTTGGCTAATGCTTCTCTTAGGTTCAAATTTACTAAAGTGTCAATATTTCTGTCTTTTAGTTTTTTGCATATTTTTTTTTCAATTAACTCACCACCTGAATTCTTATACATCCAAATACCAATTTTTTTATTGCTCATTACTTTTCCTATTGAAGGATTCGTTTAGGTATGTTTATAAACGTTTTTTAGTATAACCAAGAAAAATTTCAGTTTAGTAACATCATTGTAGTTTAATAATTTAAAAAAAAAGTGAAAGAATATTTAGAGAAAGAGGGGATATAAAAGCATTAAGTAATGCTTTTATATTTTAAGTAGAAAAGGTTATTTTCTTTTTTGACCAGAAATAATAAATCTAAGTGCATTTAATTTAATAAAACCTTCTGCATCTTTTTGATTGTATACTTCATCTTCTTCAAAAGTTGAGTGTTCTTCTGAGAATAAAGATTGTTCTGATTCTCTACCAACAACCATTACATTTCCTTTGTACAGTTTTAATCTTACTGTTCCTTCAACAAATTTTTGTGTTGCATCAATAGAAGCTTGTAACATTTCTCTCTCAGG
This sequence comes from Campylobacteraceae bacterium, assembly GCA_013215945.1. Taxonomy (NCBI): domain Bacteria; kingdom Pseudomonadati; phylum Campylobacterota; class Epsilonproteobacteria; order Campylobacterales; family Campylobacteraceae; species Campylobacteraceae bacterium. The sequence goes on along the minus strand of JABSOM010000015.1, from coordinate 26,748 downwards.
TGAAAACCAAAAACCATTATAAATTAGTTTTGCATATCTTGGCATTAACTCATCTTTTAAGTGTGCTTCTTCTCTATCTAGGGTAATAGATTCAATTGCTCTGTGCGCTTTTAACATAATTGTTCCACCTGGTGTTTCATAACACCCTCTGGCTTTCATCCCAACATAACGATTCTCAACAATATCAATTCTTCCAATACCGTGTTTGTTCCCGTAATCATTTAATGTTTTCAAAAGTGTTGCTGGGCTTAAATCTTCTCCATTGATTGCATAAGGATCACCATTTTTATATGAAATACTTATGTATTCAGCTTTATCTGGAGCATTTTCAGGAGAAACTGTCCACAACCACATAGCTTCTTCAGGTTCTTTGCTTGGATCTTCTAGACTTAGACCTTCATAAGAGATATGCAACAAGTTTGCATCCATTGAATAAGGGCTTACACTTGGGTTTCCATTTTCATCTAAGTGTTTTTTATCAATATCAATATTATGGTCTTTAGCGTAAGCTAAAAGTTTTTCTCGTGAATTTAAATCCCATTCTCTCCAAGGAGCAATAATAGTAATATCAGAGTTTAAACCCAAATATCCAAGTTCAAATCGCACTTGATCATTTCCTTTTCCAGTTGCCCCGTGAGATACAGCATCTGCACCCATTTTTTCTGCAATTTCAATTTGTTTTTTTGAAATTAAAGGACGTGCAATAGACGTACCTAATAAATATTCACCTTCGTAAATTGCATTGGCTCTAAACATAGGAAAAACATAATCTTTTACAAATTCTTCTTTAATATCTAAAACAAAAATATTCTCTTCTTTTATTCCCATTGCAAGCGCTTTTAAACGTGCAGGCTCAACTTCTTCACCTTGACCCAAATCAGCTGTAAATGTTATTACTTCTGCTTTGTACTCATCTTGTAACCATTTTAATATAATAGAAGTGTCAAGGCCTCCACTGTAGGCTAAAACTACTTTCTTAACTTCTTTTTTCTTCATACTATTCTCCTGCACTTAAATTAAATAATTTTCGAAATTTTATCTAAAATTAGCTATAATCTCTATTATGAGAATAGATAAATTTTTAAACGCCGTAAATATTACAAAAAGAAGAGCTGTTGCAGAAGATATGTTAGCACATAAAGTTGTGCTAATAAATGGTCTTAGTGTCAAAAAAGCAAAAGAAGTTAAAATAGGAGATACTATAGAAATAAAGTATCTTGAAAAAAGTGATATTTTTAAAGTCTTACAAATACCACAAACTAAATCAACGCCTAAATCAAAAATGTCTGAATATGTTACCCAGATATAAACTTCTTATGAAAAAAAGGATGAAAGATGTTTAATAAAGCAAAACTTAAATTTGATGATATTTTTGAAAATAGGCTACCAGTTGATGAAGTAAGAGAATATTTAATAGAACTTCATGAAAGAGGGGAAGATGCTGCAGAAATAGCTGCTGCTGCATCTGCTATGAGAGAACATTTACTTCCACTTGAAGTCCATTATGATTTAAAAGAAAAACTTATTGATGTAGTAGGTACAGGAGGAGATAAGTCAAATTCCTTTAATATCTCATCTACTGTTGCTATTTTATTAACTGCTTGTGGCTGTTTTGTAGCAAAACATGGAAACAGATCTATTACAAGTAAATCTGGAAGCGCTGATATGCTTGAAGCTTTAGGTATTAATCTTAATCTAGAAGCATCAAAACAAATTATTATGCTTGAAGACACTGGTTTCACATTTATGTTTGCGCAAAATCATCATCCCGCAATGAAATATATTATGCCTATAAGAAAAAGCATCCCTCACCGAACAATTTTTAATATCTTAGGTCCACTTACGAATCCTGCAAATGTAACGAAACATTTATTAGGGGTGTTTGATAAATCCTTTATCAATAAAATGGCTTCGGCTCTTGAACTATTAGATGTAAAAAGATCAATGGTTGTTTCCTCCCGTGATAAAATGGATGAAATCTCTATTTCTGATATTACTTATGCAACATCAATATACAATGGAAAACTTGAAGATTTTATTATTGATCCACAAAATCTTGGCTTTAAATTACAAGATAAATCTCTAATTATAGGTGGCGATGCCAAACTTAATGCACAAATAACACGAGATATCTTAGGAAATAAAGAAAAAGGTGCCAAACTTGATATTGTTTTATTAAATGCAGCAGCAGCTTTAGTTGTTGATGAAAAAGCAAGAGATTTACAAGAAGGTATAGAAATATCAAGAGATGCTATAGAATCTGGGCGAGCAAAAGAAAAACTTGAGCAGCTTGTTCGTGTTTCAAAACTTTTAACACAAGAATAAATGCAAAAAGTATTAACCTTAGGTTTAAAAGAACTTCCAATTCTTGTTCACACACTAAAAGACTTAGTTAAAGAAGATTGCATTATTTTATTAAGAGGCGATTTGGCCAGTGGTAAAACTACATTTGTAAAAGAATATGTTAAAAGTATTGGTATAAAAGAGGAAGTGACTTCTCCTACTTTTTTACTTCAAAGTATTTATGATGACAGAGTTTTTCATTACGACGTATACAATAAAAGTCTTGAAGAATTTATTTCTTTGGGTTTATTAGAAGAATTTGAAAAAGAAGGTTTACATTTTGTAGAGTGGGGCGATGAAAAACTAGAGAAAATATTAAAAGAATATGGTTTCAATACCATGAGTATTAATATTTTAAAATCCAATGATAAAAGGCAATATACAATAAATGCATAATTTAAGAATTGAAGATATTAAAAAAAGTATTAAAAAAACACATATTTTACATGGCATATCATTGGAAGTTAATTCTGGTGAAATTGTTGGTTTATTAGGTCCAAATGGAGCAGGTAAAACAACTACATTTTATACCGTTTGTGGTCTTGTAAAACCAAGCAGTGGAAAAGTCTTTTTTGACAATGTTGATATTACGCATTTACCTCTACATAAACGTGCTTTAAAAGGAATAGGTTATTTACCTCAAGAGTCATCCATTTTTAAAGATTTATCTGTTGAAGATAATTTAATGTTAGCTGCTCAAATTGTAACAGATGATAAAAAAGACCAAATTAAAAGAGTAGAAGAGTTATTAGAAGTATTTAATATAGAACCTATACGACAAAGAAAAGGTATTTCTTTATCAGGAGGGGAGAGAAGGCGTACTGAAATAGCACGAGCGCTGGTATCTAAACCAAAATTTTTACTCTTAGATGAACCTTTTGCTGGCGTTGATCCCATTGCAGTTAAAGATATACAAGAAATCATCCACCAATTAACACTTATTGGTATTGGTGTTTTAATTACAGATCATAATGTAAGAGAAACACTGGAAATTTGTGACAGGGCTTATGTTATGAAAAGTGGTTCTTTACTGGCTTCTGGAAAAGCAGAAGAAATTAAAAACAATGAGCTTGTAAGAAAACATTATTTAGGTGCAGGTTTTTCTTTTTAGCTTGTTTTTTTAATTAATAAACTTCGACTCTGTTTTTTCCTTTTTCTTGGGCACTTCCTAAAGCAGTGGTGACTTTGTTTATAAACGTATAAATATCGTCATTGTTTTCATAAAAACTCAAACCAAAACTTGCTGTTATTACACTGTTAAGTTCTTCTATTTGTAAGTTTTCTATTTCAATTCTAATTTTTTCAGCAACTACAATAGCACCATTTATATTGGTTTGTGGCAGTAAAATTAAAAACTTGTTTTCTTCATACCGGGCTAAAATATCATGCTCACGTAAAGATTTTAATAAAATTGAAGAAAGTCCAAGCAATAAAGCATTACTATTCTTTTTAAGAGTATTATTGCAGAGGTGAGCAAAATCATCCAAAGAAAGCATTAAAAGTGTTAATTCATTTTTATATCGTATATCTCGTCTTAACTCTTTCGCAAAAAGTTCTAAAAATCTGTTTTTATTGTATAAATTTGTTAAAGAGTCAAAATTTCTTTGATGTTCCAATAAATTTGTTTTTTTCTTCTTTGGATTTAACTTTTGGAAAGTGATTATATATTGAGACCTTATTTTATCGTATTCTTCAAGACTAATTGTGAAAATATTTTCTTTATTTTTATTGTTTTTAATGTTCACAGAAATTTCTAAATCTTTTTTCTCTAATATATAATCTATCCAGTTTTCTTCATCTCTAAGATTTTGTGAAGAAAAATATTCTTCATCTTTTTCAAATATATCAAGTAAATCAGGGTAAGTATTTTTAAATTCTTCAATTGTTTTAATACTAAAATAATTAAGAAATTTTTTATTTGAGTGCAATATCTCTTTTTTATTTATAATTAATACAAGATTATTTTGAGCATCTAAAATAGTACTAATATTTTTATTAGATTCTATTATTTTATCTTGTAAATTATCTTGAACAATACTTAACTCTTTTTTTAAAAAAATAGGTTCAACAGATTTAACAACAGCATCTAATAATAAATATAAATCTATGGGTTTTAAAGAATACTCACACACTCCAATATCAATTGCTTGTTTTAAAAAAGCAGGATCATTGTATGCGCTTGTTACTACAATAGGAATATCTTTGTTTAGTTTTTTTATCGCAGCACACATCTCTAAACCATTCATTCTAGGCATGTTTATATCTGTAATAATCAAATCAATGTCATCATGCTGTTTGTATATATCCAAACCTTCTTGTCCATCTTTAGCAAGATAAACCTTTTTTGTTATGCTGCTTAATGTTCTACCTGTAAATTCTCTTACATCGGTTTCGTCTTCGGCATAAAGAATAGTTGTTTTTGATAAAATAGCTTTATTCATAATACTCCTAGATCTTTCCAAATAATTTTAATGCATTTTCTAAATCTTCTTGTGTATCTATTCCAAAAGATTGAGACTCAACTTCTACCATAGATATCTTTTTTTCATGATAAATAGCTCTTAATTGCTCTAATTTCTCTATATGTTCAGTAGGTGCATTTTTTAAATTGCAAAACTCGTTTAAACTTTTAACCGTAAAACCATAAATACCCAAATGTCCATTGTATAAAGAGTCATCATAATGATCTCTGTGGTAGGGGATTTTTGAGCGAGAAAAATAAGTCGCGTTATTATACGCATTTAATAAAACTTTTACATGATTTGGATCATCTGCTAAATTTGAAGAAATTTTTTTATAACACGATACCATCATTATGTCTTCTTTATTTTTCTTTATTTCTTTCACTCTATTTATAACAGCACGTACTACTTCTTCTTCAATAAAAGGTTCATCTCCTTGTACATTAATTACAATATCATCATCTTTTAATTTAAGGTTTTGTGCCGCTTCATTGATTCTATCTGTTCCACTTTTATGCTGTGTTGATGTCATAACTGCATTAATACCATATTCTTTTGCCAAAAGAATTACTTCTTCTGAATCTGTTGCTATGCATACATCATCTAAAGCACTAACTTGTCTTGCTGTTCTAATTACCATTGGAAGTCCCAGTATATCAACTAATACTTTATTTGTAAACCTAGAAGAGTTTAATCTTGCTGGTATTATTATCATTCATTTCCTTTTAAATTAAGTGGAAGTTCAATTGTGACTCTTAATCCTGTATTGTGATTTGTAATCTTTATACTTCCACCTAAATGCATTTCAATAAGCATTTTACATCTGTATAAACCTAAACCAACACCTTGCTGTTCTTCTTTAGTGGAAAAATAAGGTTCAAATATTTTGTCTATGATATCAGAAGGAATACCTTTCGCATTGTCTGAAATTTCAAAATAAATTTTATCATGTAAAACATATTCTTTAAGTAAAATAACACCTTTTTTAATATTATTCCTTAAAATAGCTTCTTTTGAGTTAATAAGTAAATTAACTAAAATAGAAGAAAGCTCATTTTTATAAGTATAATAATCAGGCGTTTGACTTAATATTTTTGCAAAATCAATACGATCAAAATCACTTGAATTCTCAAAAATTTTCAAGGCTTGTGAAATAATTTCTTTTGAGCATGTTTTTATTGCTGTTGCATTTAAAGATATTATATTTTGAAACTCTTCAATGGTTTGGGATAAATCATCGACTTTATTTTTAATACTTATTAAATTGGCGCTGATCTCTTCTTTTTTAATATTTCCATTCATTTCTAATTCAAAATCCATAGTTTGAACTGATAAAGAAATAGTATTTAAGGGTTGTCTCCATTCATGAGAAAGCATTTGTATTGTTTCTCCCATAATGGCTAGTTTTGACTGTTGTAATAAAATTTGATCTTTTTGCTGTATTTCTGATTGTAAATTATCTTCGCTGGTTCTATCAAAAAGCAGTATGGTATATCCAATAACATCACCATATTTATTAAATTGTTTTTTTGACTTAAAATCAACAATAAATTTATTTTCGTCTTTTTTTACATAATTCAATTTGCACAGATATTCTGTATTGTTTTGAATACTGTCCCAGAGCTGTAAATACTCCTCTTTTTTATCTTTTTCATGTAAAAACAAAAGAGATTGCCCTAAAAATTCATCTTTTTCATACATACACAGATTTACAAAAGAATTTGAGCCTTTTGTAATTAAACCTTTTGTATTTAACTGAACAGAAGAAACATAAGCATCAAGAATTTGATCTTTTGAAATTTCTGCTGTTATATCTTTGGCGTTTATTATGAAAAAATTGTTTTCAGCCATTCGTGTTAAGGTTATTTGTAGATAAACTTTTTGTTTATCTTTTCTTTGACACAGAAGAGTTAGTTGTTCTTTGTTGTTATTTGTTTTGTAATTTTGTATTAAAGAAGAGAATTTTTCTTTATATTTTTGATGAATGAGGCTTTCAAAATTTAATTGCAATAATTCGTCTTTTGAAAAACCAAGAATTGGAGTAAAAGCTTTATTAATATAAATAAATTTACTTTTCTCATTTATAATACCAATTGCATCCCAAGAACTATCTATAATGGCTCTTAGCTCAATATTTGATTGCTCTAACTTTTTAATATCCAAAGACATAGGGCACCTTATTTTTAAGTGTTATTATTATATTATAAAAAAATATAAAAAGGATTAATATTGAAAAATATAACAGTTATTGATACATTTGGGTTTTTATTTAGATCTTATTATGCATTGCCTCCATTAAAATCAAAAACAGGATTCCCAACAGGTTTGTTAACAGGATTTATGAATTTTATTTTAAATATAGGAAAAGATTTTCAAACAGACTATATTGTATTTGCCCTTGATTCAAAAGGACCTACTTTTCGTAATGAAATATATTCATTGTATAAAGCAAACAGAGGAGAAGTGCCAGAAGATTTAATAGCTCAACTTCCTGTTGCAATTGAGTGGATTGAAAAAATGGGTTTTCAAACAGCTGCAAGAGTTGGTTTTGAAGCAGATGATATTATCGCATCTATTGCACACGATGCAGTTTTAAAAGGTCTTCAAGTAAGAGTAGTTTCTCATGACAAAGATTTATACCAATTAATAAAAGACGATGAAGTATTTTTATTTGATCCTATTAAAAAAGTAGAAGTAACAGAAAAAACATGTTTTGATAAATACGGAGTCAAAGCCTCTCAATTTACAGATTATCAAGCACTTTTAGGTGATTCTGCTGATAATGTACCAGGAGTAAAAGGTGTTGGTGCTAAAACAGCACAAGCTTTAATTGAACAATTTGGAGATCTGGACAATATTTATAAAAATATTGAGAGTATTGAAAAACCAAGATGGATCAAACTTTTAAAAGAAAGCAAAGAAATGGCTTATATTTCAAAAGAATTAGTAACGCTAAAAAAAGATTCTCATAGTATTGATGATATAGAAAATTTTGTTTTACCAAGTGAAAATCCTATTTTAAAAATAGAAGATACCTTAATTGAATTTGGGTTAAAAGCTGTTGTTACGCGTGTTTCTCAAATGGGATTAAACTATAGAACCAATATTCCTAATAATCAAGCCCAAGCTTCAGAAGTTCCTTTAGTACAAGAAAGTATATCTTTTCAAAAGATATTATTAAACGATGAAAAAACTCTTTTTGAAACCATAGCCTCCATTCCAAAAGATTCTTTAGTGGCTTTTGATACTGAAACAACTGATTTAGATACAAAAAAAGCCAAGATTGTTGGTTTTTCTTTTTGTTTTGACACTAAAAAAGCCTATTATGTACCAATAGATCATTTTTATTTAGGTGTTCCTGATCAAATTTCAAAAGATTGCGCATTAAGAGCTATAAAAATGTTAAATGAACATAAACTTATTTTACAAAACTTTAAATACGATTACGATGTTATAAAATTTAATTTTTCTTATGAATTAACACTTTATGCAGATACCATGATTATGTCATGGATGTTAGATCCTGGTTCCAAAGTAGGTTTAGATGCAATGGCTTTAAAATATTTTGATCATAAAATGATTGCTTTTAAAGATACCGTTAAAAAAGGTGAGAACTTTTCAAATGTAGATTTAGAAGATGCCTGCGCATATGCCAGTGAAGATGCTTTATTAACTTATAAACTTTATGAATCTTTATTAATAGATTTTAAAGAAAATGAACATTTGTTGGAACATGCTAAAAAACACGAATTTTATTTTATCAAGGTACTTTCAGACATGCAAAATGAAGGTATTAAAATAGACACGGATATTTTAGAAACATTAAAGATTAAAAATTCAATTCATATAAAAGACTTAAATGAAAAAATATCTGCAATAGCGGGAAGTGTATTTAATCTAAATTCTCCCAAACAACTGGGAGAAGTTTTATTTGAAAAACTGGGTTTAAAAGCAAGTAAAAAAACAAAAACAGGCTACAGTACTAATGAATCTGTTTTAAGCAAATTAATTGACTCACATGAAATCATACCTTTAATTTTACAGTATAGAGAAGCTTACAAACTACAATCTACGTATATCGAGCCCTTATTAGCACTTGGTCTTAAAAGTGAGGATCAAAGAATTCATACCTCCTTTTTACAAACAGGAACAGCAACAGGACGATTAAGTTCAAAAAACCCAAATTTACAAAACATACCTACACGAAGTGAAGCAGGAAAACACATAAGAGAAGCTTTTATAGCAAAAGAGGGTTATTCTTTAGTTGGTATTGATTATTCACAAATTGAATTAAGGCTTTTGGCTCATTTCTCGCAAGATAAAGCCCTTGTAGATGCTTTTAATTCAGGACTTGATATTCATACTCAAACATCTGCTCATATCTTTGGCGAAGAAAAAGCAAAAGAATACAGAAGTATTGCAAAATCAATTAATTTTGGACTTATTTATGGAATGGGAGCTAAAAAACTTGCAGAAACAGTTGGAATTACCAGTAAAGAAGCAAAAGTTTATATAGAGTCTTATTTTGAAGCATTTTCAAGCGTTAAACCTTATTTAAAATCCATTGAAGAAGATGCTATGTTAAATGGTTTTGTTGAGACCTTGTTAAAAAGAAGAAGAGTATTTGATTTTACTTCCGTAGCTGGAATGCAAAAGGCTGCTTTTTTAAGAGAGGCTGTAAATACCGTTTTCCAAGGCAGTGCTGCTGATTTGATTAAATTATCAATGAACAAGATACATCAGAAATATTCAAAGAATTCTGATGTTAGAATGCTCCTTCAAATTCATGATGAATTAATATTTGAAATAAAAGATAATAAAGTTAACGAAATAATAACCGATTTAAGTTATATAATGTCATCAATTATTACTTTGTCAATTCCTTTAGAAGTATCTGTTTGTGTCGGTAAAAGCTGGGGTGAGTTGAAATAATAACATTAAATGTACAAAAAGTTTATTTTAAAATAATAAATCTTTGACAAGTTTTATTATTTTAGTTATAATTATTTACATACTAAAGAGAAAGAGTAAATCATGTTAAAAACAGTAAAAAACATAAGAAAACTTTATAACGCAAAATTATTAGTTATAAGTAACGACCTTGAAATAAAGAATTCATTTGAAAAAGAGTTAGATGAATACTTTAAAGAAATAAAAATTATGTCTAATGCTAAAGAAGCAGTAGAAGCAGCCTCTAGCTCTAACTTTGATATTGTATTGATTGATACGAGTTTAGATGGTTATTCTTTTAGTGAAACCTGTAATGAGTTAACACAAGTAGCTCCAACCTTACCTAAAATCATTGTATCTAGTGATGAAGTGAATGATGATATTGTTACAGCTATTAATAACAGTGCTTACACTTTTACTACAAAACCTTTGAGATTGAAGGACATTAAATTAGCAGTAATTATGTGTCTTAACCAAACAAAAAGAGGGGATAAGTATGATTTCCAACATGGAATTTACTTTGATGAATACAGAGATCAATTTTTCAAAGCAGGTGGAGCTTTAATTGACTTTACAAGACTAGAAAAATCATTTCTAAAACTTTTAATTATTAAAAAAGGTGATATTATAGATTATGATATTATTAGAAATGTTGTGTGGAAAGGTAAGAACATGTCTATTTACACTATGAGAAATATAGTAAATAAAATCAGACAAAAAACATACTATGAAATTATTAGAAATCATTCTAATAAAGGTTATGTTATTGATGAAGTCAAAAATTAATTTTAAACTTTGTTTAGGGTGGTATAATGGATGAAGTAATAGTAACAAGAGAAGAATTAATAAATATGTTTGAAAGCGAAGATATTGTTGATACGGGAAAAGGGTGGATTATGCACGATAACTTTATAGATATCGTTGCATTACATGAAATTGACCCAAAATTCTTGCAAGATATTACTAAAGCAAAAACGTATAAAATAATAACTAAAGGTAAATCATAATGTCACATTGCCCATTTTGTAATAAAAAAATTGCAATGAGTAAAGCTTTTTGTTCTAAGCATTGTAAAGAAAATTATTTTCAATTAATTGCAATTCAGATTCCAAAACTTTTCATTAAAAATATTTTTATATTCTGTACACAAGAACAAAAAGATGTTAAAATTGAAGAGTTTGCTACAAGACATGGATGGAGAATTGATTTGGTTAAAGATAAAATCAATAATCTTGCCGCTGAATATGGATATACTCATGATGATGAAGTGTCAAACTATTTTTTAGTTAGACTTTATTATTTCTGCAACAAAGAACAAAGAGAAGAAGAAATTAAATTTTTTGCAAAACGTCACAATCTTGAATTAAAACCCTTGATTATAAAAATAGACAAATTAGCTGAAAAAAATGGCTATAAAAATAAAGACGATAGTATTACAGAAAAATACAAAAAAATTAGGTCGTAAAATGGCTGCTGCTAATAGTCAGTTCAAGGATAGTATACTCTCCTCTTCTTCTATCCTTTATCTTGAAGACGAAGACACTATTAGAAAAGAAACAAGCGGAATCCTTCAAAAATTTTTCAAAAATGTCTATACTGCAGCTAATGGACAAGAAGGACTTGAGCTTTATCTAAAATATCAAGAATCAATTGATATTATTATCACTGATTTAAATATGCCGAAAATGGATGGTATTTCTTTTATGATTCAAGTAAGAATAAAAGACAAAAGAATCCCTATCTTAGTATCAACTGCTTTTTCAGATACTGAAAATATCATTAAATCCATTAAACTTAAAGTTGCAGATTATATTTTAAAACCCATGCAATTAACAACAACGTTAAAAATCATTTTAAATATCCTCTCTGAAATTAATAATATTAAACTTATTAAACAACAAAAAAACGAACTAGAGAGTTTTCAAGCTGTTTTAGATAAACAGAATCTTATTAGTAAAACAAATCCTGAGGGAATAATAACTCAAGTCAATAAATTATTTTGTGATGTTTCTGATTATAAGGAAGATGAATTATTAGGTTTTAATAGAAGTATAATTAGACATCCTGCTGTATCAAGTGAATTTTATAAAAATATTCACGACTGTATTAACTCAAAAAAAATATGGAGAGGTAAACTTAAAAATATTACCAAAGAGGGAAGTACTTTTTATACAAAAACAACTATCATTCCCATTTTTGATCTAGAAGGTATGTTAATAGAATTTATTTATATTGGGTTTTTAATTACTAAAGAAGAAGAAGAAAAACAAACACTCAAACGATATATTTTAAAGCAAAAATCAAAATTCTTAGAAGATGAAAACTCATTAGAAACAAGATTAAGTAGCAAACTTGAATTAGCAAAAAAAGAAAATTCTTTACAAGAAATAATAAAAAATGAAAAAATTAATGAATTTATTGTTAATATTGAATCCCAATTAAAAACATCAAGAAACAGACTAATCGAAGAGAAAGCAAGAGTTTTAGGACTTGAAAATAAAATAAAAGCAATTGATACCAAAAATTATACCTTACAGGCTTCATACAAAGACAGAATGATTAAATTGCATAAAATCATGGAATCAGCTAACTTTAAATATGAAAAATCAAAAAAAAGAGAAATGATGCTTGATGATAAGTTAATTAAAGCGCAAGAATCTATTAAAGTCTTACAGTCTATTTCTGATAATCATTTAAAAAGAATTGAGGATCTAAGTTCCTTAATTAAGATAGGCTCTTAAAAACAAAAAGCCTAGGCTTTTTGTTTTTTTACTTTTAAGATAATCATCAAACAAATACTTGCGAATATAAATGAAATAAGCATACCCATTGTTAACCAAGAAGTATTAAACAAAAATCCCAATTGGATATCGGGTTCTCTGTACATTTCTGCAATAATCCTCATTAAAGAGTATAAAAATCCATACATTAAAAATAACTGTCCTGTAAACTTTGTTTTATTACGATACATAAACAAGATAACAAATATCACAAAACCTTCTAAAAAAGCTTCATACAAAGCAGAGGGATGCCTTAAACTGTCTCCCACATAAATTCCCCAAGGAAGATCAGTTGTACGTCCAATTAGTTCTTGATTTAAAAAATTTCCAATACGTCCAAAAGTATAACCAAAAGAAATCCCAACAACTGAGATATCTGCTAAAAAAAGCATGGACAGTTTATTTTTTCTACAAAATAAATAAGAAGCGATTGCAAAACCAATTACTGCTCCATGATAAGACATTCCAGAAATTCCTGTAAATTCGCCATTTACAAAAGGATTGAATATTTGCCAAGGGTGACTTAAATAATAAGATGTTTGTGTATCATAAAATAAAACATAGCCAATTCTTGCACCTAAAATAACACCAATTTCAACCCACCAAATATAGGAATCAAAAACAGCCTCTTTTATATTAATATTATCTCTTTTAATCAATTCTTTTGCAACAAAGATTGCAGATAGTAGAGCAGTTGCATACATAATTCCGTACCAATGAACAGATACAGAAGATATACTAAATGCTACAGGGTCAAAATTTGTATAAATATTTTGCCAAAATTCCATCTTAATCCTTTAGGTAATTATTTTAATGGGGGTTTTAAATACAGTTTTAATACCTGTATTCTATAATTTTTTTTTAAATTTGAGTTGGATATAAGTGTTTTAAATAATGAATCATTTAAAAAAAGAGCTAATACTTAGCCCTTTTTAGTCGTTTCTTTTTGAATCCAACCAAACCATAATACCTTTTTGGGCATGAAGTCTGTTTTCTGCTTCTTCAAAAATTTTACTTGCTTTTGATTCTAAAACTTCAGCACTTACTTCATATCCTCGATAAGCTGGTAAACAATGAAGAAATATTGCATCATTTTGTGCTTCTTGCATCATTTTATTATCAACTATATAACCTGTAAAGTCTTTGATTCTTTTTTCTTTCTCATCTTCTTGTCCCATAGATACCCACGTATCTGTAGTAACAACACTTGCACCTTTAACAGCAAGTTTTGGGTCATTATAAATAGTGATTTTAGCACCTGATAATTTAGCATCTTTTAGTGCTTCTTTTAAGATGTCTTGATCTACTTCATAACCAATAGGCGTAGCAATTCGTAATTCAAAACCAATTTTAGCACAAAGATTTAGCCAAGAATGTGCTAGGTTATTTCCATCTCCAATATAAGCAACAATTAAATTTTCATCTTTATTGCATTCTTGAATGGTAAGATAATCAGCCATTAACTGAACAGGATGATATTCATCACTTAAACCATTAATAACAGGTACTTTTGAGTATTTTGCAAATTCTTCAATATTTGCTTGTGCTGTTGTTCTTATCATTGCCATATCAACCATTCTTGAAATGACGCTAGAAGTATCACGCATAGGTTCTCCTCTGCCTAATTGTATATCATTAGAAGATAAAAACAGTCCAATACCTCCCAGTTGATAAATACCTGTTTCAAAAGATACTCTTGTTCGTGTAGAACTCTTTTCAAATATCATTGCTAGGGTTTGTTTTGGTAAATAATCTTTAAAAATTTTATTTTTTGTTTCTATTTTTATTTTTCTTGCCAGTTCTAATATTTCTAGAATTTCATCTTTTGAATAGTCTTTTAATGTTAAAAAATGTTTCAAGTTAATCCTTTGTAAGTACTTTATCTTATTAAAAAAGACATTATATTCAAATTGCAATTATTATATTCTTAATAGGGTGGGTTTTTTACTTGTGCCTATTTTTATTATCTTAGTTATCAAAGATACTAAGAAACAATGTTTTTTAGTATAAGGCATATAGATTAATAAAACATTAACACTTTTAAATTTTGTATATTTCATTATAACGAAATGAAATATACTTAATTTTCCTTACTTTAGAAATAAAAGCAAAGAGGTAAACGTTATTTACCTTTTAAAAGCAAACACGCTTCTTTTGCATGATAAGAAATAATAATATCAGCTCCGGCTCTTTTAAAAGAAATTAGTGTTTCCATCATCACACGCTCATAATCAATTAACCCAGCATTCCCTGCATGTTTTAGCATAGCATATTCGCCTGAAACATTGTAAGCAGCTAAGGGTAAATTACTTCTATTTCTTATATCTCTAATAATATCTAGAAAAGAAAGGGCAGGTTTAACCATTAAGATATCAGCCCCTTCTGCTTCATCAGCCAAAGATTCTTCAATAGCTTCTAGGCGGTTTCCTGGATTCATTTGGTACGTTTTCCTGTCGCCATAAGAAGGAGCACTTTGTGCAACATCCCCAAAAGGCCCATAATAACCAGAAGCGAATTTACTTGAGTACGCCATAATAGGAAGGTTTTCAAAACCATTGTCATCCAGAACTTTTCTTAAGGTTTTAATAATCCCATCCATCATTCCAGAAGGAGCAATCATATCAACACCTGCTCTTGCATGAACTAAAGCCTGTTGAGCAGATATCTCCAGTGTTTTATCATTGTGTACTGTATTTGTTTTGGGATCAATGATACCACAATGACCATGATCTGTATACTCACAAAAACATAAATCACTCACAATAAACATATTGGGGAAATCTTTTTTAATAGCTTGTACACTTCTTGAAATTAAACTATTTTCATCCAAACATTCACTTCCTATTGAGTCTTTAAGGGTAGGTATTGCAAATAAAATAATGGAGTTTAATCCCATCTCAACTAATTCTTCACACTCTTTTAAAATCGAATCTAAACTCATTTGGAAAACACCAGGCATTGAGCTTACTTCATTTTTAATATTTTTACCTTCAACTACAAATAATGGATAGATAAAGTCTTGCGTACTTAAGCTTGTTTCACTTACCATATTTCTTAAAGTTTCATTAATTCTAAGTCTACGAAATCTTTTAAACATTCTGTTTACCTTTTTTAGATATTATATGCGCCTATTTTAACAATATAAGGTTTAAATACTTATGAACATAGAAAAATCTAGTTTTGCAAGTTTACCAACAAAGTTTGGGACTTTTAAAATTAAAGCATATAAAGAAAATAACCAAGAACACCTGGCGATAATGAGCCAAGATTTTGAACGTCTTGATTCTCCTTATGTAAGGGTTCATTCAGAATGTCTAACAGGAGATACTTTTGGCAGCTTAAAATGCGATTGCCAAAATCAATTGCATCAAGCCTTAGAATTTATTTCTAAAAATGGTGGTCTTATTATCTATCACAGGCAAGAAGGTCGTAATATTGGCTTGGTAAATAAAGTTAACGCTTATTGTTTACAAGAACAAGGTAGAAATACTATTGAAGCTAATCTTGAATTAGGTTTTGATGAAGATGAACGATATTATTTAATTGTGGAAGAAATATTAAAAGATTTAAATATTTCAAGCATTAAACTTATTACAAATAATCCAAAAAAAATAAAATACATGGAATCTATTGGAATAAAAATAATTGAGCGCATTCCATCAATAACAGAAGTAAACAAATACAATAAAAGCTATTTAGAGACTAAAAAAGAAAAAATGGGTCATCTTTTATAAGGAATATAATGAATTTAAAAAATCAATGTGAAAAAATCAATCTTAATTTTGATGAAAAATTTTATGAAAATTGTAATAAATTTATACAGACATTACAAGAATGGGGTAAGATTCACAATTTAAGTGCGGAATTAGAAACGCAAAAAATTGAGAAAAACATTATGGATTCTATTTATCCTTTAAGTTTTTTAGATTCTTTTGAATCTTTTGCCGATATTGGAACAGGAGCTGGTTATCCTGGCTTAATTCTTGCAATGGCAAAACCTGAGGTTAAAGCGTACTTAATTGAACCCAGAGCAAAAAGAGTTGCTTTTCTTAATTTTATAAAAAATTCTTTAAAACTTGCAAATGTTGAAATTATTTGCAACAGAATAGAAAATGTACAAGAGATTAAGGTTGATTTATTTACCTCAAGAGCAGTAACAAATACAGCACTACTAATGGAATTAACAAAAAATTTAAGCTCTGAAAACACTTCCTTTTTATTTTATAAAGGTTCTATGCTCAAGAGTGAGCTTGAAAATGCTAAAATTAAGAATTATAAAATATATCCAGTAAATGAGAGAAATTATTTGTATATAAAAGGACAAAAATGATTTTTAAAGCATTGGCTTTTTTAGCTGTTATTTTCATTGTTTATCTTGTGTTTTTTAAAAAAAGCAGAGAAAGTGAAATTAAAAAATCTATGAAAAAAGATGAAGAAATAATGGATGCTTGCCCAACATGTAAAACTTTTGTAAGCAAAGAAGATGCTATTTTATCAAATGGAAAGTATTTTTGTTCAAAAGAATGTTTGCAATGATTATTATTGGACATGAACTATTAGCTTACGAAAGATTCGTTTATGTAAATAATAAAGAAGAAATCTCGTATACAAAAGCAAACAGTTCTGTTTTATTTGTTTATGAAAAAGATTTATTAAAATACTCAAGTACGAACCAAATAAATTTTTCTGTTCTTGTATCCAGTATAGAAGAGAGTATTTTTGCAAATGCATTAAATGCACAGTATCTTTTATGTGAAAAAGACTTGGCGATTAAGGTACAAAAAATAGCTGAGCATTATATGTTTGATACAAAAGTTTTATGTATCATTGAAAAAGATCATGAAATAGAAGAACTTGCTGTCTTAGGAATTGATGGTATTGTTTATAAAAATAGCATAAACAAAAATCTTAAAAAATAAATAAAATTTTCTGTAAAAGGACCCACGTGAAAGATATACTAGATATTATTGTTGTAATTGGTTTTGTTATTATTGTCTTTGGCTTTGTAAGAGGCTTTAATGAATTACAAGTTAATAAACATACGAAAAAACTAGATGAAATGAAAAAAAGAGAGGAAGAAAATGACAAAACCACTACTGATTGAAATAGGGCTTGAAGAACTTCCTGCTATTCCATTTTTAAAAGAACTTCCAAATATAGAAAAAAAATGGTCTGATATTTTAAAAGACAAACAATTGTCTTGTGATTTTGAATTTTATTATACTCCTAGACGTTTGGTTCTTTGGCACAAATCTTTTGCTTTAAAACAAGAAGACCAGATAATTGAAAATATTGGTGCTCCTCTTAGTATTGCTTATAAAGATGGAATTGCAATGCCTGCTGCTCTTGGTTTTGCAAAAAAATGTGGTGTTGATATAAGTGAAATTTCATCTATTGATAAAGGAAGAGGAGATGTTTTATACTTTAAAAAAGAAGTAGAAGGGCAAACTTCTAAAGATTTATTAAATGAAATGATAAATACTTTTATTAAAAAACTTAACTTTGGAAAATCTATGCGTTGGGGTTCAAGAAAAGATTCTTTTATTAGACCCATTCGATCTTTATGTCTTATGCATGATGAAGAAGTTCTAGAAGCTGAACTATTTGGTGTAAAATCTTCTAATACAGCATATCCTCACAGAATGGTTTCTTACGAGCCTTTTTCTTTTAACAAAGCCAGTGATTATTTTGATGCGTTAAAACAAAATGGTGTTATTTTATGTGCAAAAGAAAGAAAATCGATTATTTTAGAACAAATGAAAAAAATTGAAGCAAAACATAATTTAAGTATTGATATTGATAAAAGTTTATTAAATGAATTGGTGGCTATTACAGAATACCCCACAGCACTTTTAGGGACTTTTGACAAAGACTTCTTAAATCTTCCCGAAGAAGTAATTATAACGTCGATGAAAGAGCATCAACGATATTTTGCTGTTTTTAATAACGACAACCTCTCTAATCATTTTATTGTTGTATCAAACAGTAAAACAAATGATTTTTCTCATATTATTGCAGGAAATGAAAAAGTTCTACGCCCAAGACTTGCTGATGGAATGTTTTTTTACAAAAATGATTTAAGAATAGGGCTTCAAAATGAAGGTCTGAAAAAACTTGTTTTTGTTGAAGGTTTGGGTTCTATGCATGATAAACTTCAAAGAGAAGTAAAAATTGCAAACTATCTATCCAATGCTTATAATATTGAAAACAAAGAAGATATTACAAAAGCAGTACTAATGGCTAAATCAGATTTAATGAGTGAAATGGTTTGTGAGTTTACTGAGCTTCAGGGTTTAATGGGATATTATTATGCCAAAGCAGCAGGGCAGAATAAAGACATTTATACTGCAATAAAAGAACAATATCTTCCTGATGGAGAAGACGCTGATTTACCATCATCAGTATTTTCTTCAATTATTGCCCTTTCATATAAACTGGATAATTTAATGGGCTTATTTTCTGTTAATAAGATTCCTACTGGATCAAAAGATCCTTTTGGGCTTAGACGAGCAGCTTCAGGGATAGTAAAAATTGTAATTGAACACAAACTCTCTTTTGATCTAAACAAGCTTGTTGATACTTTATCTCCTAACTATGAAGGTTTAAATAAAAAACAACTTCTAGATTTTTTTAATGAACGATTATTTAAAATCTTTGAAGTTAATCCGTCTGTTTTAAAAGCAGTTTTAGGAAGCGGCGAAAAAGATATTTATAAAATTTCAAAAAAACTATGTGCTTTAAATCCATTTGTACTCGAAGGTGACTTTAAAAACCATGTAGCTACGTTTAAAAGAGTGGCAAACATAATAAAAGGCCTAGACTTATCTAAAGAACTTATCATCAACGAAGCGTTGTTAAGTGATAAAGAAGAACTTACTTTATTTGATGAATACAGTGCAATTGTATCAAAGGAATATACATGTTATGAAGAAGAGTTAAAAGCCTTATTTGCTTTAAAACCAGCTCTTGATGCATTCTTTGATAATGTATTCGTAAATCACGAAGATGATAATATCAAAAACAACAGAAAAAATCTTATCGCTTTAGTATATCTGGCATTTAGAAATATCGCAGATATTAAAGAAATCACGATATAAGCTAAATACAAGTAAATACACATAACTACAAGGTTCCTAAAATAGGGCCTTGTACAAAAAATCAAGAAACAACTTACTGTAAATATTTTAATAATTTAAAAAATAAGATCAATAGATCAATTTCAATGTCTTAATATAAAAGTCCATTTATTTAATTACTTTTTCTCTTTACTTTTTAAGTGAGAATATCACAGTATAAAAATTATTTTAAAGCAATTAAATATAAAAATTTAAAGAAATCTGAAATATCTACATTTATTTTCTATATAATATAGTTTATGAAAAATTCTTATAATATATAGTACAGAGATACAAGGGGTATAACAATTTAATAAGGTATTATTTAAATCTTATTATTCATTAAACTAAATTATATGATTAAAAGGTTATTTATGAAATTTATATTTTGTTTTTTATGTTTTATCAATATTCTTTTTGCTTCTTCTCCTGTAATAAAAATAGCAATTACTAAAAATATGATTCCTTATTCTTTTATTGATGAAAACAATAAAGCCAAAGGTATTTTGGTTGATTATTGGAAACTTTGGGCCTCTAAAACACAGCAGAAAATAGAATTTGTTCCTTTGACTTGGCCGGAAACACTTGAAGCGATAAAAAAAGGTAAGGTAGATATTCATTCTGGCTTATTTATGAATGAAGAAAGAAAAGAATATATAAAATTTATAAAACCTATTTATCAAACTACCTCACAAATATTTATAAAAGTTAATAAAATAAAAGAAATTATAAATATTGATGCTTTGGATAATAAACGCTTGGGTTTAATATCTAATTCTTATTTCGAAACGTATATTAAAAAAAACTTCCCTAAAATAAAAATTAAGACCTTTATCTCTAATGATACACTAATAGATTCATTTTTTAAAGAAGAAGTGGATGCAATAATTGATGACAGTTTAATCATATGGTCTCATATGGTAAAAAGATATAAACACAATGAAGTGATATCTTTGGAGGATTTTGCTGTTAACAAGTGGTTTTATGCTGCTATAAAAAACGATAAAAAGAATATAAATCTTGAGAATCAAATCAATTATGGAATGAGTTTAATTTCAAAAAAAGACTTAATAAACATTCAAAACAAGTGGGCAATTGATAAGGGTTTAAGTTTTTATAAAAGAAAAGAAAAAAATTTTACAAAAGAAGAATTAAATTACATTAAAAATTCTCCTGCTTTAACTCTAGGTCTTGATGACTGGGGAGATATGATGCATTCCAGCGACGGTATTAAACTAGAAGGCTTTTCAGGAGAAATTATTCTAAAAGTATTTGAAATATCTGGTTTAAGATATAAAATTGTAAAAGATGATTGGAATATTTTATTAAAAAAGTTTAAAAATAAAAAAATTGATATTTTACCTGCAACATATTTTACTAAAGAGAGAAGTTCTTTTGGTTTATACAGTAAAAAATATATGTCTTTAAAAGATTTTATTTACGTAAAGTTTGACAATCAAAATATAAAAAAACTATCTGATCTAAACCATAAAAAACTAGCAATCGTAAAAGGTTATGGAAATATAAGATACGTAAAAGAAAAATTCCCTAATATCAAAATTATTGAAACGAATAACCTAGAAGATTCTATTTCAAAAGTATTAAATGCAGAAGTTGATGCTTTTTTTGAATTACAATTTGCAGCGGAGGCAAAGATAAGAGAATTATCTTTGCCTCTATTAAAAGGTATATATCAAAATGATATAAAAGCCAATGATTTACATGTTTTTTCTAGAAAAGATGATTTACTTTTACAAAAGATTATACAAAAATCACTCAATGCCATTCCTAAAAAAGTGATGGATAAAATCACTAAAAAATGGTTAAATCCTAAAGAAAAACAAGAGCTTAATATAGCTTTTGGTAAAGGAAGAGAGCCTTATTCAATAGATAAATCTTATTTAAAAGGTATTGAATATGATTTAATCAATGAAATATTAAAAAAGAGTAGAATTTCTATTAAAAATATAACAAATTTATCTTATGATAAATTACAAAATGCTTTAAGTAACGATACAAGCTTGGATATAGCAGTAACAGTTAAAGAAAAAGATGATGGGTACTATTATTCAGATGATTTCATAAATTTTGAAAATATAGCAGTATCAAGAGTTAAAGATAATATCACTCTTAATACTATTAGTGATTTAAAAAATAAAAATATAATCGCATTTAAAGAGGCATATAAATACTTAGGTGAAAAATACTTTTCATTGTTTAATTTAGAAACAAGAACAAAATCATACAAAGAGTATGAATATCAAGCAAAACAAGTAAAAGATTTTTTAGACAAAAAAACTGACGTCATAATTATAGATAAAAATATATTTTTATGGCATTTAAAAAGATTAAGCGATGATAGTATCAATAAATACAAAATTGAAGCTATCTTTCCTAATAAAAACGCGTATAAAGTAGCATTTAAAGATGAATATATTAAAAATATATTCAATAAAAATCTTAAAATCTTGAAAGATAATGGAGAACTTAAAGATATTTTCTTTAATTATATACACAGAGACATAGAAGCAAAAGTAAAAATTAATTCTCTGATTTCTACTCTTGTCTCAAGGTTTATTTTTACAAATGAAAGAAATAAAATAGATAATATTCTTAAACAATTATTGAAACTAGAATATATTAAAAAATTAGAAGTTTTTAATAATAAGAAAATTTTGTTATCCTCCACTTCAAAAGAAACATTGAAAAATTATGCACTTCAGGACAGTCATTATCAAGTATCAAATATACCGAGAAAAGTTGGTTATATTAAAGTATATTTTGATGAAGAAAAATTAATTAAACACTCTAAAAGAGAACAGTTAATTCCTCGAATAGATTTTTTTAAAGGTTTAGACAGTTATTCTTATATAAAAAAAGTATACAAGCGTTTTAACTATTTAAATAAGGAAATTATTTTCTCTAAAAAAGAACAATTATTTATGAAAAACAATCCTATAATACGTTTTTCTGAAAGTGATTGGTCTCCTTTATCTGTCATTGAAGGAAAAGAATTTGATGGAATTTTAAATGATTATATGAAAATATTAAATAATAAAACAAATATACATTTTTCTTATGTTAAAACAAAAAAATGGTCAGATGTTTTAAGAAAATTCAAAAATAATGAAATAGATTTTATTCCCGGGGTTGCAAATACAAAAATAATTAAGAATATGGGTTTAGTATCCAATAGTTTTATTGCCTTTAATTTTGCAATAGTTAGTAATGAAAATGCTTCTTTTATAAGTGGCCTTGAGGCCTTGAATGGGAAAATACTTGCTTTACCAAAAGGTTTTACCTCTAATATTCTTATACGATCAAACTATCCTGGAATAAAAGTAATAGATACAAAAACTATAAAAGAAGCCTTATCAATGGTTTCACAAGGAAATGCAGATGCTTTTGTAGGTCATGAAGCAGTGACAGTATATAATATCAAAAAATATTATAAAAATTTAAAAATTGTTGGACTTTCGAAAGAAGAATTTTCTCATCATATGTTAATCAAAAAATCACATCCCGAGCTTTTATCTATAATAAATAAAGTCATTGCAACAATTAGCCAAAAAGAAAAAGACGAGATAAATGAGAAGTGGATAAAAACAAAAATAAATACAGCTGTAGATTATTCAATAATTTATACAATAATTGCTGTTTTTTTACTTATACTACTTATTATCTTATACTTTACAAAAAAATTATCTTTAGCAAAGAACTCAACAGAAATAACAAATGAAAAATTAAATGAAAATATTATAGAATTAAATTCTACGAAAGATGCATTAGAAGATTCAAACCATGAATTACAAGTTTCCTTAGAAAATCTAAAAAAAACTCAAGATAAATTAGTAGAATCTGAAAAAATGGCAAGTTTAGGTGGATTAGTTGCTGGAGTAGCCCATGAAATTAATACTCCTATAGGTATTGGACTTACAGGATCAAGCCATTTTTTAGAGCTAACGCAAGATATTATAAGAAAATTTGATAATGAAGATATGACTAGAAGTGATTTTCAAGAGTATACGCAAAATTCTCTTGAACTAGCAAATTTGATATTCTCGAATTTGAAGAGAACAAACCATCTTATAAAAAGTTTCAAACAAATATCAGTAGATCAAACAAGCGAAGAAAAACGAAAATTTGAACTTAAAAATTATATTAATGAAATTTTAATAAGTATAAATTCTGTGATTAAAAAAACAAAAATAAAAGTCATAGTCAACGCAGAAAACAAAATATATTTAAATTCTTATCCTGGAGCTATTTCTCAAATTATTACAAATCTGATTTTTAACTCCATAAATCATGCTTATGAAGATAATGAAATTGGAATTATTACAATAGATTTAAAAAATGAGAATGAAAAAACAATTATTGTTTACAAAGACGATGGAAAAGGTATAAAAAAAGAAAATTTGAGCAAAATATTTGATCCTTTTTTTACTACAAATAGAAATAAGGGTGGAACAGGACTGGGACTAAATATTATATACAATATTATTACCAGCCAATTAAAGGGTAGTATTTCTTGCGATAGTATTGAAAACATAGGTGTAAAATTTATTATAAAAATTTAAAGAAGGAACATTTTATGGATTTTTTTAAAACAGAAAATTTAGTAGAAAAAATGGAAGACAAAAAAAAATTTAAAATAATTATTGCAGATGATGAAAAAGATGTTCATTTATTAACAAGAAGTGTATTGAAAAAATTCGAATATAAGAACAAAAAATTAGAAATTATTAGTACCTACAGTGGTGCAGAAACTATTGAGGTTCTTAAAAAAAACTCTGATGTTGTTTTGATTTTACTTGATGTTATTATGGAAACAGATGATGCAGGACTAGAAGTTAGCAGAAAAATTAGAAATGAGTTAAAAAATAATGTAATACAAATAATTTTACGAACAGGGCAGGCATCAGATATTCCGCCTTATAAAGTAGTAAAAGATTATGAAATTAATGATTATAAAGAAAAAGCCGAATTAACGTCTGAAAAATTAAAGATAGCACTAACTACTGCTATTCGTACTTATGAGAACTTGCAAGAACTTAAAGTTGCTAATGAAAAAATTGTTTTACTTATTGATGAAATCGAGGAGACTCAAAAAGAGGTTGTATTTAGATTGGGTTCTGTTGCAGAAACCAGAAGCCAAGAAACAGGAATGCATGTAAAGAGGGTGGCTGAGTATTCAAAACTTTTCGCATTATATTATGGATTAGAAGAAAAAGAAGCAGAGATACTAAAACAAGCAAGTCCTATGCATGATATTGGAAAAATAGGGATTCCCGATAATATTTTAAATAAAGCAGGAAAACTAACTCCTGCTGAATTTGTAATTATGAAAAAACATGCAAGTATAGGTTATGATATGCTTAAAGGCTCTAATAAATCAATATTAAAAGTGGCTGCCATTGTTGCAAATGAACATCATGAAAAGTATGACGGTTCAGGATATCCAAGAGCATTAAAAGGTGAAGACATACATATTTATGGAAGAATAACAGCAATTGCAGATGTATTTGATGCTTTAGGAAGCCAGAGGTGTTATAAAGATGCTTGGCCCGATGAAAAAATATTTAATCTTTTTAAAGAACAAAGAGCAAAACATTTCGATCCCAGACTAGTGGATATCTTTTTTGCTAAATTATCAGAATTTTTAAAAATACGAAATACTTTTAAAGATTAAAATGGTTTAACATCTATTCAAAAAATCTTTAGTTTATTTTTAAAGTACCTAAGCGTTTGAAGTGTCAAATTTTTGTGAGTATAAAAGATTTTTAAAACTTTATTGTAATTGATGTGATCAATAAGAAAGAAGCTAGTAATGATAGCTAGGAGAGAAGTATTAGTGGATTTAATCTACTGATCGTACTTGCACAAGAGGAGTATCAAAAATTGATTTTAAGTACATAATGAAAAGTTTAGAATTAGACAAGTAAAAATCACAATATATTTTTAAGAAACGATGCTTATAAGCCTTTTCTTAATCTATTTAGATAAATAAATATTTTATAAAATTATTTATTTATCTACCTATACTTACACATAAGGACTTCTTATGAAAAGTGATTCCCAAATACTTACTAAAATATTTACGCCTCTTGTTATTATTACAATAGTTTCAGCAATACTACTTTCATTGTATATAACAAATCAAACGAAAAAAAACATTATTAGCAACAGTACTGTTTATGCACTAAATACTATTAAACAATATAAAATGTTAAGGCAATATTATACAAAGTATGTAATAGAAAAAATTCCTCCCTCTATGAATATCGATTATATACATAAAAATTTGAATAATACACTTCCTTTACCAGCAACCATGCTAAAAGATTTAAGTGTCTTGTTAGGTCAAGATAAAAATGGTACTCAGATTAATCTCTATAGTAGTTATCCTTTTCCAAGTTCAGAAAACCGTAAACTGGATGATTTTTCCAAACGTGCTTTGATAAAGTTTAAAGATAATAAACAAAAAGATATTATAGAAATAACTACACGAAATAATAAAAAAGTGCTAAGAGTTGCTACGCCTGATTATATGACACAAAATACCTGCGTTAATTGTCATAATACAAGAGAAGATTCACCTAAAAAAGACTGGAAACTGGGAGATATCAGAGGTATTTTAGAAGTTATTATTCCAATTAATAAAGAATTAGAATTGGCACAAAGTCTAAATATTCAGATAATTATCTTAATTTTGTTTTTAGTAAACATGATTTTATTGGTTTTGTATTTTTATTTTAAAAAGAATATATTAAAACCTTATAAACATTTATACGATGAAAGAAAAAAGTTTTATTAGTTCTTATATAAAACAGAGTTTACAATAAATATTTCAAGTTCGCGGCTTAAATATACTCTGTTTTATACAATAATGTATTAAAGAAATTTAGTAAAAGTGGAGCTAGTGATAGGAGTTGAACCTACGACCTGCTGATTACAAATCAGCTGCTCTAGCCAACTGAGCTACACCAGCATCCAAAATGTTGTTTATAAGTTAAACTTATAAATGGTATCAAGAGGGAGACTTGAACTCCCGACCTCCGGCTTATGAGACCAGCGTTCTAGCCAGCTGAACTACCT